>CAZXUP010000209.1:0-5279 GCA_964643815.1 uncultured Vampirovibrionales bacterium | reverse complement strand
CCAGCCCGCGTGCATCACCTGGATGAAGCGCACCCCGCGCTCCGCCAGCCGCCGCCCGTCCAAACAACGAGCGGCGCGTCAGGTGCAGGCGATTCGCCATCAGTGGGTCCATGCGGATAAGAACGCCGCAAACGCCGCCCTTTGTCAGCGCAAGCGCCAAGGCTTGCGCATGAAAGAATGTGGATGGCTATTGCAGCTTTTGACGGCAGCAGCGGCGCGGAATCGTTTGTGGTTCGTGACTGGTCAGGAGGAGGCCTTTATTCGTGCTCATTCGCGGCTATTTGCGGTCATTCGCGTTGAGAATTGAAGGTGTGAGCGGTTTTTTCAACGCGAATGGCCGCCAATGAGCGCGAATAAAGGCGAATAGAGATCCCGGGGAGGCGTGCTGAATAGTTACTGTTGTTCAAGCTTTAGCTTGTTGGGGGGGGGCGTTTCGCTTGCTGGCGGGGGCTGAATCACGCTGAAGCGCGAACAACGAACGCTCAACGCGTCGCCACTGCTCCCGTTTATTCATGCGCAAGCCCTGGCAAGCCGTGCCCCGCAAAGATTTCGCGCTCGACAAAATCTCCGCCGCCAGGGCAAACTCCGGGCGTGAAAACGCGCCTGCTCACGCTCGCCTGTTGCCTGGTGCTGGCCGCTGCCGGTTATGTGGCCGGTCGTTCGGGCTGGCTGCTTCCGGCCGGAGCGTTCGGCTCCACCCAGCCAAACGCAATCCACGCGTCAGCCAGCGCAGGCAGCGGCTCCAACGGCCAGCATAATGGCGACCCCGCGAGCCAGGACGCGGCCGGAGAAAAAACCGCCGCGCAGGAGGCGGCGGACAGCGTCAAGGCCAGGCTGGACCACCTGACCGCCCTGCTCAGCAAGGACGCTGAAAACCCCATCAGCAAGTGGTCGGTCGCGGAACTCCAAACCGCCATCAACCACCTCAACGCCCATCCAGACCGGGACAAATACTTCGGATTGCGCAGACGCCTTGTGGTATTGTGGGCCAAAAAGGATCCGCAAGCTGCCTGGCAGACGGCGCTGGAACTGAAAGACACCAACACCATCCCTCGCTGTGCTGGTGAGGTCCTCCGGGAGTTCGCCAAAAGGAATCCGGTCGCCGCGCTGAAGTTAGCCGAGTCAATGATCAAGGAGGGGGATCTACTCTCGACAGGCTATCGAGCTGCAGCGATGGCCGGCTGGATGGAGGAGGATTTTCCAGCAGTGCTGGCGTTGCTCCAGGAGAGACCGAAGGAGCAGCTGCTTTCCGTCGATATGCTTAGCGTTTCGACGCTTCTGCCCGTCTCATTTGAAAAGACCATGCAACGAAACCCGGGGCAGGTCATGGAAAGCCTGCTGAAATTGCAATCCGGCAGCAGTGGCTACAGCCACCTGACTTCAACAGCCATGGATGCCTGGCTCACCACCGACAGCTACGCCACCGCCAACAGCGTCAACCAATATCCCACCGTCAACGGCCACAGCCTCAGCTACGACAGCAACGGCAACCTCACCGGTGCCCGCCTAGAGCCGCAAGGCCAGGCCGGTCTCTATGGTGGCGCAACCGTCCCGGTTGCCGCCTTGGTTTACGATTCGCAGAATCGTCTTTTGTCCACCAACGACGGCACCAACACCGTCCTCACCACTTACGACACCCGCAACCGTGTCACCTCCCGTACCATCAACAGCGTCACCACCCTTTTCCTCTGGGATGGCTGGGACTTGATTGAGGAACGGGATGCCAGCGGCAATCAAATCCGCCGCTACGTTCATGGGCCAGTGGCAGACGAACTGCTCATGATGGTGGATGTGGTTGGCGCCAAATACTACCAACAGGATGGCCTCGGCAGCGTTACCGCCATGACCGACGGCACGGGCGCGGTGGTAGAAAAGTACGAGTACGATGTCTTCGGCACGCCCGCCATCTACGACAGCGCCAGCAACCTCCTAACCGCCACTGCCATTGGCAACCGCTTCCTCTTCACCGGCCGGGAGTGGGTGGCGGAGGCAAATCTTTACGATTACCGAAACCGGGTCTTCTCGCCGGTTCTCGGGCGGTTTTTGCAGACGGACCCGATCGGCTTTGACGCTGATGATGAAAACCTGTACCGTTATGTGTTCAACATGCCAGGGGATTTTGTGGATCCTTACGGACTGGAGTGGAGCGACTTCCTGGTGGGCATGGGAGACGCTTTTTCCGGAGATGTGACCAGGGATTACATTCGTGAACCGCTAGGACTCAACGATTATTACGACCCATGCAGTCCAGAATATCAGGCGGGTCGCAAGGTGGCGGACCTTCTCGATTGGCTCAACCCCAAAGGCTGGGGCAAAAATGCCTTGAAAAATGGCGTTAAATCCTCAGTCAAAAAAGCAAGGCCGCCCAACGGCGGTTTTGGTCACAAGCACGGCGGTAGTGTACATGATGCTGCGATTAATAGCAAAGCGTCTGAATTGCGCGAGCAAGGTCATAAAAATCTAAGGAAGAATCAGAGGCAATCTGATGCAAATGGTAATGAAGTTGGCAAGAACAGGCCAGATCTGCAATCCGATAAAAATGGCAAGCATCACAATTATGAATGGGATACAAATAAGGGATCCAGTGATAGGCAAAGGTCGGAAGTAACTCGAAATGATCCAAACGCCGTAAATGAGTTTAACTTACTTAAATAGATCATGTATATATGATAGCCGGATTCGCCCCAAAGCATCGATATTTAGTGGTTACATGTTTCGATGAGCCTTTCAGCAATGTAAGCGAATTTTACGAAAAAGATGTTAAAACGGTGTCTAGCTCTAACTGGCTAAAATATGCTGGTGAATTCAGTGTAAATGATTGTTATTTGGATATTCCACCGCCTGGTGCGGCTCACAAAGTCACTATACTGGTATTACCGCTTGATCGTGGATATCATGCTTTGGTAACTGCTAATCTTGAGGATGGGTGGAGCTCTCTAGCTTATAGAACAACAAAAGCTTTGAGGTGCAGAGCTTTTGTGCTTGGTTTTTGTACGGACACACTTCAAAACCCAGCTCGTTATTTTGATTATATTGAATGTGGTAAATCGCTGCGCCACGTATCGGTGAGGAAAGATGAACGGTGGGAATTTTATCAACACGGAGACTTTATTAAAGGTGAAGACGTAAATTGGTTTAGTCATCGTTTTATTGCTCAAAGGCTAACAAATCAGCATTTGTTGAGTTTAGCGGCAGCTCACAACTTTGTTGATTTATTATCTACAACACTTCTCAAAAAAAGCGGTATAAAGCTGGTTGAAAATTAGCGCTTCTTGCATGCATGTCAAAAAAATGCTAGGCGCAACAACTTGACAAAATAACACTTGAATGAAGACTGTTCTCAAACCAAGTCACTTGATCAGCCTTCCCGCGCTGGCGCTGGCTTACGCGGTCTTTCGATTTGGTGGTTGAATCGGGATGAGGGGCAATCGCGGCGGGTCGCAAACGCTTTCCCGGACGCCGCCAACCAGGCGAAAACCAAGCCAGCAGCCATGCCTTTGCCGGCCGCATCCGGCTGTTCTGGGCGCGGTGGCGATCCCGAAAACAATGCCACCACAGCGCGGCGGCAGGCAGTGGCAGGCGGAACTTCATTCCTGCTCAACCGGTTCAGTCCAGCGAACTTTCCGCCTTCAAACCGGTGCTCTACACGGAGGGCCAGCCGTTTTATGAGGGAGAACCGGTGACGGCTTATGCGGGAAACGGGGTCATGGCGCAATTTATTGACAGAATGAAAACAGCATTGCCAACGGTTCAAGCAGAATCCATAATCCAGGCATTCCGATGCTCCGCGAGAATGCCATCACAGAATGCCCCTCCAGGATTCACAGGCCAATTCCATTTCGCAATTCACGAATGTCTTCTTTGTCAAAAAATTGCAGCCTGACACCATTTCCACGATGGCAGTGGGGTAGGTTTAGGATTTGGAGTTACACTTCACACAAATGGGAGCTGGAACCCTGCAAATTGGGGGCTTGGAATTACTGGACTAGTCGGGGCTGGAGCAGGAGCCGGCATCTCCGGTGGATTTAACTTTTAGCCAATAAAATTATGAATGTTCCAACCCTTATCTATGTTTTATTATTAGCGCTGGCCATATATTACCACTTAAGATATGAACATATAAAATTTACAGGTGGTAAAATTACAATTATGAATATATTAAGACCCAGATCATTTTTTTACAATGAGTTAATGGATTTTTGGCGTGAATCAGATAACAGATTACGTGCTTACAAGATATTAACTAGATTCGAGATAGCTACTCTGATTGCTATTAGCATAGCTCCGATTTTGCTTATTGCTGTCGCCTTGGTCGCCAAGTGTTGGTTTATCTTATTTGATTGAGTCGCTACCGAATGATAGAAAATATGAATCTATAACCGCAATCACCACAAAAAATGAATCAAAATTTTAGTTTTGCGCGAAAAATTTGAGAAGCGATATCCAAGCACAATAAAATAAACCATCTATATTTATCTAATCCCACCACACAGACGGCATTCAAGACACTCAGCCATAATCGGGTTCGCCTACAATGTCTCACTGAACCCAGGCATCCTCCCCGTGTCGATGAATGCTCCCAAAAGGAAAACAAGATTAGGCTATAATAATTTTACAATTTGCACTTAAGTGAAAACTGTCATCAAACCACGTCACTTGCTCAGCCTTCCCGCGCTGGCACTGGCTTACGCGGTCTTTCTGGTTTGGTGGTTGAATCGGGATGAGGGGCAATCGCGGCGGGTCGCAAACGCTTTCCCGGACGCCGCCAACCAGGCGAGAACCAAGCCAGCGGCCATGCCTTTGCCGGCCGCATCCGGCCGCTCTGGGCGCAGTGGCGATCCTGAAAAAAATGCCACCACAGGCCGCCTCCAAAGTGTGGCAGCAGGCACTGGCAGGCGGAACTTCATTCCCGCTCAACCGGTTCAGTCCAGCGAATTTTCCGCCTTCAAACCGGTGCTCTACACGGAGGGCCAGCCGTTTTATGAGGGAGAACCGGTGACGGCTTATGCGGGAAACGGGGTCATGGCGCAATTTATTGACAGAATGAAAACAGCATTGCCAACGGTTCAAGCAGAATCCATAATCCAGGCATTCCCATGCGCCGCGAGAATGCCATCACAGAATGCCCCTCCAGGATTCACAGGCCAATCCCATTTCGCAATTCACGAATGTCTTCTTTGTCAAAAAATTGCAGGCTGACCCCATTTTCCGGCTGAGGAGGAGCTGCGCCGCGTGCTGCCGGTGCTGCGCGGATTGCGCTCGCAGACCCGCGCCCTGCT
>CAZXUP010000208.1:4908-5328 GCA_964643815.1 uncultured Vampirovibrionales bacterium | reverse complement strand
TTCGGCAGGTTGACCGTTTTGGAAATCGCTCCCGACAGGAAGGGTTGCGCCGCCGCCATAATTTTGATGTGCGCCATCGGATCGATAAAGCGCTGGCCATTGCCGCATTTGTTGGCGCAATCGAACACCGGGTAATGCTCCAGCTTCAGATGCGGTGCGCCTTCAACGGTGCCGGTGCCGTTCACGTAATCGAGAATGGCATTCACTTCCGTCTGCGTCATACCTTTTTGTTTCAGCAGATCCGGCGTGATGCCTTGTGTCCACTCGTTGAGTGTGCCGCTGGCTTTCACGCTTTCATAGGCCGTTTTGATTTCATCCGGTGTGAAGCCCAGTTCTTTCAACGTGGTTTCGTTGGCAAACGGAGCGCCTTCCAGCGTGCCACGGCCCAAACTGTATTTGACAATGGTATCCACGTCCGTA
>CAZXUP010000208.1:0-4898 GCA_964643815.1 uncultured Vampirovibrionales bacterium | reverse complement strand
GTACCCCAACTTTGTCAGCGCTTGCGGCACCGACTGGTTGACGATTTTAAAATAACCGCCACCGGCGAGTTTTTTCCATTTCACCAGCGCAAAGTCGGGTTCGATGCCGGTCGTGTCGCAATCCATCAGCAGGCCAATGGTGCCGGTAGGGGCCAATACCGTGGCTTGCGCGTTGCGGTAGCCATATTGCGTTCCCAGTTCCACCGCTTCATCCCATACCTGCTTGGCCGATTCCAGCAGGTAGGTCGGGCAGGCGTTGCGGTTGATATCGCCCACGGCATCGCGGTGCTTGTGCATCACGCGCAACATGGATGATTCGTTGGGCTTGTACATCGGGAACGGCCCTTTAACGGCGGCAATTTCCGCCGAGGTAAGATAGGCCTGCCCGTGCATGATGGCGGTGAGCGCACCAGTAATGGCGTAGCTCTCGTCGCTATCGTACGGGATGCCGTTCAGCATCAGCAACGTGCCCAGGTTGGCGTAACCCAGGCCCAACGGACGGTAGTCGTGGCTGTTCTTGGCGATCAGTTCGGTCGGGTAGGAGGCGAAATCCACCAGGATTTCCTGGGCCGTAAAGAACACGCGGCAGGCATGGCGGTAGCCGTCCACATCAAAATTGCCGTCCGCATCCAGGAACTTGGTAAGGTTGATGGACGCCAGGTTGCAGGCCGTATTGTTGAGGAAGTGGTACTCGGAACACGGGTTGGAGCCATAGATGCGATCCGTGTTCAGGCAGGTATTCCAGTCGTTGATGATGTCATCGAACTGTACGCCCGGATCGGCGCAAGCCCAGGCCGCATGAGCAATCTGCTTCATCAACTGGCGCGCCTTGTAGGTATCAGCCACTTCGCCCGTGGTACGGAAGGTCGTCTGCCAATCGGCATCATTCAGGTACGCTTCCATAAACTTCGTGCCGATGCGCACGGAGTTATTGGAGTTTTGTCCGGCCACCGTGTGATAGGCCTCGCCGTTGAAATCGGATGAGTAGCCCGCATCGATCAGAACTTTGACTTTCTTCTCTTCTTTTTGTTTCCAGTTGATAAAGCCTTCGATTTCGGGGTGATCCATATCCAGGCAAACCATCTTGGCCGCACGTCGCGTGGTTCCGCCAGATTTGGTCGCACCCGCGCCGCGATCCAACACTTCCAGGAAGGACATCAGGCCGCTGGACGTGCCGCCACCCGAAAGTTTTTCCTGCTTGCCGCGAATTCTGGAGAAGTTGGTGCCGGTGCCGGAACCAAACTTGAACAGACGCGCTTCATTCTTGATGAGCTCAAAGATACTCATCAAATCGTCATCAACAGACTGAATGAAGCAGGCGGAGCACTGGGGGTGCTCGTAGGAGTTTTTGGTTTCCTCAACGCGGTTGGTCGCCGGGTTCCAGTACCAGTTGCCGCCGCTGCCAACCGTGCCGTACTCATGCCACAAGCCACAGTTGAACCAGACGGGCGAGTTGAAGGCGCCTTTCTGCGTGATCAGCAAATGGCTGAGTTCCATTTCAAAGGTATCGGCGTCTTCTTTGGAGGCAAACACGCCAAAGGCTTCGCCCTGGTTGCGAATGGTATGCGCCAGACGATAAACCACCTGCTTGACGCTTTTTTCGGAGCCGAGCGCGCCGGTCGTTTTATCGGGCACACCCGCCTTGCGGAAGTACTTGGACACCACGATATCGGTGGCCAGCTGGGTCCAGGTGGAAGGCACTTCCACATCTTTCATTTCAAAGATGATGGTGCCGTCCGGCTCGGTAATTTTGGAGGTGCGCGCGTGATACTCAAGCTCATCAAACGGATGGACTTCGGGGCGGGTAAAATGGCGCTGGAAGGCCATCCCCTGCATACTGGCCTGACCCTCAATCGAGTTTGTCTGGCCTTTTCCTTTGCTTGCTCCCCCCTTGGTGGACTTGCTGCTTTTAACCTGGCTTTCAATCACGCTCATCGTGGCTCCCTATCTCGTCTTTTCCTTCATAAACTCTGTGTCTGCTTGTTAGATGGTTTTGGCTCAGCTTTCGAGACTCTTTTTTGAGTCGTTAAGGCCAGCCCGGACCTCACGCCCCGTTTATTTCCTTTCCTGTGCGTTTAGCAATCCCTCTTTCAAATCTGAGAATGTCAGGCCTGAAAGCTTCTTACTACTGCCAATCCAACTTCCTGTCGATCCAACCAGGGCTACCGGTGTTATTCAACAAACAAACGAATAATTTGTCTGCATAGTCATCTGAATTGTTAAACAATTATAGATGATCACTGAGGCCGGTTGAGGAAATGTTACCGGGTCTTAACACGGGCATTGGCATGTTTTTGAGCATGCGCCCCGCAGCATGAAAATACCAGAATCTCCCACCCTGTTACGGTTGTAACTGCCTAATTTTTTACGCTTCTTCTCATTGTTAATATTCGGTCAGCGCATGTAGGCGCGCTTTTTCACAGGCGCTAAGCTTGTCATTCCCGCGAAAGCGGGAATCCATTTCTGGCTTTTGCCTACAAACCGAGAATGGATGACAATTGCAGTCTACCTGGGTAAATGGATTTCCGCTTTCGCGGGAATGACAGAGCGTAGCTTAGCAAGTCTCTCGAAACAAAATTCTTTTAGAAAATCTTGGCGTGATCGTTGAGGTAGTTGCTCATTGCCTGGATGAATGTCGTCAGCGTCAGCAGTAACACGGCAATACCAATGGCGGGCTTCAGCGCAAAACTGAGTTGAAACACCGGCATTTGCTGCGCGGTTCGGTTCACAACCCCCAGCATGATATCCACCGCCATCGTGACAATAATCACCGGCGCAATCAACTGCACACCAATCAACAATACGTTGCCGGACACATAGATCAGGTAGCTGATATCAATCACTTTGGTAATCGGCATCTGAATTGTGTAGAGCGGAAACAACTCGATACTGCGTTTGAGCGCCACCATCATCCACTGCACGCCACCCAGCCAGATAAAGAGCAACGTCGCCATATACCCGAACAACGCTTCCAGAATCATGCTCTGCTTGCCGGTGGCCGGATCGAGAATGGTGGACGCCGACAGCCCGACCTGGTTGTTCATCAGGTTGCCCGCCGAGTAAATGGCTTGCAGAATCATGTCGGCAATGAAGCCAATCAGCGCGCCTACTACAATGTTCATCACCAGTTGCAACAGGTAAGCGCCCTCGTGTCCCTTGGAAAACGAGCCATGTTCTCCGGGCGCAACCAGCCAGAACAAGGTGATCGTAAAATAAATGGCCGCCGCCAATTTTACGATCATCGGAATATTTTTGCGGTTGAAAATAGGACCAGTGGTGCAAAATGCCAGCATCCTGAAAAACAGCAGCAACAAGCTATCCAGCATAGGTCCGTATTGCTTGTGCAATAAGCCAAACGATTGCAGGGCCGTATCAAACTGCATCAGGTTCTCTCTAAGGGTTTTTGGTCAGGGACATCTTTTCGGCCACGCCCAATGCGCCGTCTTTACTTTTGTTTTGCTTAACAGTCAGAGTTGCGGTACCGTCGCTTTTGGCATCCACGCCCGGCACCTGCCACTGGGCGGAAAAATCTTGCAGCTTGTCGCTTTTGGGGCCATGCTCAGCCTGCATTTGGAAAAACGCGCGCGCCCGCGCGTGCCCGGAAGTCTGGGCGGTTTTGGGCGGCAACAAAAATTTGCCGTCCTGTGGAATTTCGTTAAACGCAATCTGAAACGATTCTCTCAGATAGTTTTCCATCATGGTCATCATCAACCCACCGCCCAGCAATAAGATGGCAAACACACCCAGAATTTTGGGCGCGGCGGCAATGGTTTGCTCTTGCACCTGGGTGACCGCCTGTAAGATACCAACCACCAAACCAATACTCGCCGCCGTCAACACGGCGGGCAGCGATAGCATCAGCGCAAGCATCAGCCCGTTTCCCAGATGTTGCGTCAACAGTTCCATAAAACAATACTCCCAGCTTTGCTGTCCCGGTTCATTAAAGCGCTATCCTTGTTTTAAGTGCATCCATCGCTTCGCCTTTCAGTTGAAGCTCTGTTTTAGTTTTACTTTCGTCCAGAGCGTTACTCTTCAATTAAAGCTCTGGACAAGCCCATTCACAATCAGACTCCAGCCATCCACCGCCACAAACACCAGAATTTTAAACGGCAACGAAATAATCGTTGGCGACAACATAAACATCCCGAGCGCCAACAGAATATTGGCGACCACCAAATCCAGCACGATAAACGGAATGAAAATGATAAACCCGATTTCAAACGCCGTCCGCAACTCGCTCACCATATAGGCCGGGGCCACTTCCCACAAGGTCAAATCAGAGGCTTTTTCCGGCGGTGTCTTGCGAGACATCTGCAAGAAAAACGCCACGTCCGACTGCCGCGTCTGCCGCATCATAAAGTTTTTCAACGGCTCGGCGCCCGCGTCCATCACCTGCACCACGTTGCCGTTCTTCTTAAATACCGGCTCGATGTTCTGATACATCTCGCCAAACACGGGAGCCATCGTATACATCGTTAGCACCAACGCCATACCCACCAGCACCATGGCTGGAGGCACCTGCTGCGTTCCAAGCGCCGTCTTTAAAATGGACAACACGATGATGTAGCGCAAAAAACTGGTCATGCTGACCACCATAAACGGAATCAGAGAAAGCGACGCCATCAGGATGATGAGTTGGAGCGCCGGATCGAGCTGGCTGAACATGGCATCCATGGATGTCTCCTTTCTCTTTCTCTCTTTTTTTGGTGTTCGCTTGTTTCTGTTTGCTATTTGATGCGCGACGCCATCAACCACTGAACGCTTTGCACAAACCGTGAGCCAAGCCCCTGGTTTCGGTTGGAACGCTGCTTGATATAGGGCAGCAATGCCGGACGTTCAGTGTCTTGCACTTCCGTATGCCAGGGAATTTCAAAGACGGTTTCGCTATCAGTGTCTGA
>CAZXUP010000207.1:0-5333 GCA_964643815.1 uncultured Vampirovibrionales bacterium | reverse complement strand
ACCGGGATAACCAGTTTTCCATTGATAGCAGACCGCCCTTGCAGGGGCGGTCTGTTATCAATGGAGTACGCACCATCCCGGCTGTATGTCAGCCGAAGCATCGCATTGCGGGGATGCAACCGGCGACAGGAAATGCATTGACGGGATCGTTCGTCCAAATCGGTTATTCTTCCTCTTCGGCTTCAGCATCCAGCGGAGCAGGCTCAAGCTCATCCGGCTCCTCGGCAGGCGCCGCAGCGTACACTTCCTCGGAAGCGTCTGCGGACGGCTCAGCCTCGGCTTCGATATCACCAGCCGCAACCAGAGCTGGCTCTTCGGCAGCCTGCTCTTCGGGCGCATACTCGACAGCCGGATACTCTGCCGCATAAGCGGCGGCGGCAGCGGCAGCCTGCTCTTCAAACATCTGCAAGCCGCCTTCTTTCTCGATTTGGCTGATGCTCTTGATATCCAGCTTGAAACCGGTCAGCTTGGCAGCCAGACGGACATTCTGCCCTTCGCGGCCAATCGCCAGAGACAGCTGATCATCCGGCACAATCACCAGCCCGCGCGGTTGACGCGGATCAGGCATCACCAGCACCTTGATGATTTTGGCCGGGGCCAATGCGTTGATAATGAAGTCTTCCGGGGTATCCGACCAGCGGATGATGTCGATTTTCTCGTTTTTCAATTCATTCACAACCGCCTGAATCCGGCTGCCACGGGTACCGATACAAGCACCTTGGGCGTCCACGTCGGGATCGTGGGACACTACGGCCACCTTGGTACGGTAGCCGGCTTCACGCGCAATGCTCTTGATTTCGACCAGACCGTCCTCGATCTCGGGCACTTCCAGCTCGAATACTTCTTTGACCATGGCCGGGTGGGCTTGGGACACGATAATCTGCGGCACACGACCGGAATCTTTCAAATCCAGGACATACACCCGCAGCTTGTTGCCGACGCGGTAGTATTCGGACGGCAACTGCTCACGCGGCGGCAACACGGCTTCGGACTTGCCGATATTCACAACCACGTTACGGCCTTCGATACGCTGGACAACCGCAGTGGTCACACTACCCTGTTTCTCTTCAAATTCGCGTTGCACCAGCTTTTTCTCGGCTTCGCGAATCCGTTGCATAATGACCTGCTTGGCGGATTGCGCGGCGATACGGCCAAATTCATCCGGCGTCACTTCAATTTCGAGAATATCGCTCAGCGCCACGTCCGGCTTGATTTTGCGCGCTTCCTTGAGGGTGATTTCCGGCTCACGCGGAATTTCTTCGCCCTCTTCATCGTATTCAATCTCTTCCGGGTCGGATAATTTGTCCACAACCCGTTTCAGCTCATAAATGCCAATCTCGCCGGATTTCTCGGTCAAGCGGCACTCGTAGCCATGAATGCTCTCCAGCTTGGCATAGCGCTTATAAGCGGCCAGCATGGCTTCTTTCAACGAGGAAATAACAACGTCCCTGGGAATACCCCGCTCCCGCTCCAACTGCTCGGCATGCTCCATCAACGCGGGTCCAACTTTAATCATTTTATTTCCTCCTATATTCAATTGTTATTCGGTTGTTATTCAGTTTTGAGTGTTCAATTTTTAAGTAATTACCAATTAAATTTAAGACTGTGATATCGGGGCTTCCGTTCCATCATCCGGGAGACGAAGCTCCGGGTTCAACACCACAAGCACATCCGGCGTCAACGGCACGTCAAACAGTTCATCCGAGGTGTTTTTTTTCAGCTTCAGTTTATTTTGAATCGGATCAAAACCCTGTAAAGTTCCTTCGTGCAATATTTTCGGCGCAACAAACGCTTGCTTCTTGAGCTGCTTTTTTGCCTGTGCTTTTTCAGCATCCGTAGGCCGTGCTTCAATGCGGACCGGTCGCCCGGCGTAAAAATCAAATTCGCGCGGCGTGCTGAGCGGACGAAACAACCCAGGAGAGCTGACTTCCAGGCTAAACGAAAGTTCTGCCAGCCCCGGCCATTCATCAATCAACGGGTCGAGCGCGCGACTGATCCGCTCGCAATCATCGAGAGAAATCACGAAATCGCGGCCTTCAACATACACGCGCAGGTACCAGTAACCGGCCTCTTTTTCAAACGCCACCGCCAGCAGGTAGAAACGCGGATCGAGCGCCTTTTCAATCACGGGAAGCAGCGCCGCTTCCAAAGCCTGGATGGCTTCGGGAGACAGTTTAATTGGTTTTGCGGGCGCCCGTTTCATGAAAAATGGTCCTTAAGAAAAGAAGTGGGTCTCAAGATTGCGACCCACTTCTGATTCAAATCAAAAGTGACTGTGATTCTAGCACAAACAAATATTTGACAAGATCAGGGCGATATCAGCCGTAGAGCATATATTCCGGTGCCTGCAATTGCTCCAGCGCTCCCACCACCAGCATCGCCCGCATGCAGCACCAAGTCGGGATCGGCAGCCACCTAAGCGCGATCTCTGCCCGGACCACCGCAATCACCTTCACCCCGGTTCGTTGTCGAATTTGCGACTCCTGCAGCGTTTTCCCCACCAGTTCGTAAAGCCGATCCACATCCACCCGATACCGGGAGCGCAGCAAACAATGTATGGGTCTCCGCCCCGGACATACGCTCTTCCAACATCTCACACTATCATCCCAGCGTAACAAGAGGTGCGCGGTAAAGCCAGAAGACATGGCGAAGCGCGCAACCGTTGGTGCTATAATGGCAGGCATATTTTTGATGAAAGCGTGAACAAACGCCTCCCCCTATGACCACCGCAAGCTTTACAACCAGACAGGTTCAGGCATTGATTGTCGGCACCGGAATTTCCGGGTTGTTTACTGCCTTGAAACTTGGCTCCCAAGGTATCCAAACCTTGCTGATTACCAAATCGACGCTGGATGAAACCAACAGCCGCTACGCACAAGGCGGTATTGCCGCTGTACTGCCCAACAACCCCCAAGATTCTTTGGAACTGCACCTGCAAGATACCTTGCGGGCCGGAGCCGGCTTGTGCCACGACATTGCCGCCCGTTCGATTCTGGCGGAAGGCTACGCAGCCATTGAGGATTTGCTGAACTACGGCGTCCCGTTTGATCGCAAGTCCGATCAACAACTGGCGCTGACCCGGGAAGCTGCCCACAGTGTCGATCGCATCCTGCATGCCGGCGGCGACGCGACCGGGCAACAAGTGGAAATGACGCTGATTGAAAAAGTACGCCAGAATCCCAATATAGAGGTCATTGAATACGGGCAGGTCGTTGAACTGCTGGTCGAAGAGGGGCGCTGCTACGGCTGCCGGGCCGTTAATTATAAAACACAGGAAGAATTGCTCATCTTCAGCCCGCATACGATTCTGGCTACCGGCGGCATCGGGCGGCTTTACAGCCACACCACCAACCCGGCCATCGCGACAGGCGACGGCATTGCGCTGGCCCATCAGGCAGGCGCGCGCATTGAGAATATGGAATTCATCCAGTTTCATCCCACCGCGTTTTACACCGATAATAAGCTGCATTTTCTGATTTCCGAGGCGCTACGCGGTGAAGGCGCGATCTTACGCGATCAGGCTGGAAATGCCTTTGCGCGCCAATATCACCCGGATGGCGAAATGGCCCCGCGCGATATTGTCACGCGCGCCATCTACGCGGAGATGCAGGCATCCGGCTTGCCGCATGTGTATTTGGATATCACCCATCTCCCCGCAGAGACGATTGAAAAACGCTTCCCCACCATCCTGGCCAACTGCCTGAATTTTGGCATCGATATTCGCAAGGATTGGATTCCGGTCGCTCCCGCCGCACACTACCTGATGGGCGGGCTGACAGTGGATATCGACGGAAAATCGAGAGTTCCCGGCTTGTATGCCGTGGGCGAAACTGCTTATACAGGCCTGCATGGCGCCAACCGTCTGGCCAGCAATTCGCTGCTGGAATGCGTGGTGCTGGCGCGTCGCGTCGCGCATTTCATCACGACGCAGGGCGCGCAGCTCGGCCAATTTTTCGATCACCACCAACTCAGTACGCAAGCACCGCGCCAATATTCGTTTGACACCGACTCGGCCATGCAGCACAAGCTGGATGAATTGCATCGTTTGATGTGGGATCGGGTGGGTATTTTGCGCGATGAGGCAGGATTGCGTGAAGCACTTGATACCATTGAACGCTTGATGCAGGAAACCGATGCCCATCACTGGCAGCAAAACATTCCGGCTGGGGCCGAACTGGCCAACCAGTTGCTGGTGGCCCGGCTGATCACCAACGCCGCGCTAACCCGCAAGGAAAGCCGAGGCGCGCACACCCGGACGGATTATCCCGAAAGCAAACCCGGTTTGGCGCAACCCACGGTTTCGGCACCTGTGTATGCAAGCGCCGGGCGATAACCAGATCATGGAAAATCACCAGATGAGTAGCACACTGGAACCCGCTCTCCACACCGCCATGAAAGCCATTGTCGAAACCGCCCTGCTGGAAGACCTGGCTCAGGGCGATGTGACCACCGACAACCTGCCGCAGCTTTCCAACATCCAAAGCACCGCCTTGTTTCGCGTGCGGCAAGCGTGTGTTATCTCGGGGCTATCCGTCGTCAGCGCCATCTGTCACGCGGTCGATCCCAACTTGAAACTTCAGCTCAACCTGCAAGATGGCGAACGCGCAGACGCCGGAAGCGTCATTGCCACCGTCAGCGGATCGATGGCATCCATTTTAAAAGCGGAGCGCACTGCGCTCAATTTTTTGCAGCACCTTAGCGGCATCGCCACCGAAACGCGGCGGTTCGTCGATGCGGTTGAAGGGACGAAAACCAACATCACGCACACCCGAAAAACCACGCCTGGCTTGCGATTATTAGAACAACAAGCGGTGCTGCATGGTGGCGGCACACCGCATCGGTTTAACCTGGGTAGTTGTGTGATGCTGAAAGATAATCATCTGCAAGCACTGGCCACACAAACAGACAATCCCATTGGCACGGCGGTTCGGCAGTTGCGTGAGCGGTTGTCTCACACGATTAAAATTGAAGTGGAAGCCGACAGTCTGGAACAAGTGAAGCAAGCGGCGGAAGCGGGTGCCGATATCATTCTGCTGGACAACATGACGCCTGAAACAATTCGCGACGCATTGAAGATTATCAACGGACGCGCGATGAGCGAAGCCAGCGGCGGGATTCATCTTGGCAACGTGCGCCAGACCGCAGAAACCGGCGTGGATTATATTTCCACCAGCAAAATCACACTCGGCGTCCCTGCCATTGATATCGGCCTGGATCTAAAATAAAAATTTAAGGCGAATATCCCCTGATAACAATTTGTCATTCCCGCGAAGGCGGAAATCCATTGTGCCTTCTACCTAAAGAACTTAGCAGGCTGATAGATTGCCTCTCTG
>CAZXUP010000206.1:3856-5402 GCA_964643815.1 uncultured Vampirovibrionales bacterium | reverse complement strand
CTCATGGCATGCGTCCTTAGTTCAGTTGGTAGAACGGCGGTCTCCAAAACCGCAGGTCGGGGGTTCGAGTCCTCCAGGGCGCGAACTTTCCTCCCGGAGCCCCATAACGACCGGAGTTTTGAATGAGTCCTATGGCTACCACCAATAAACCTACCACTGCCGACAAAAAGCCCCGCCAGTCGGAGCCGAATCAGTCTGTTGGCCAGTCGTTTGGCGCTTATCTTCAAGGCGTGCGCGCCGAATGGCACAAAATCTCCTGGCCCACCTGGCCGCAAATCTGGGGCCAGACCATCGTGGTGCTGGTGATGGTATCTATAATGACCCTGGGCTTGTTTGTATTGGATAACTCGGTCAGCCAGCTGATCAAATGGATTACTCCCCACCGCAGTTAGGATAGCGATACAGGAAACCGACATGGACCTTCTAGAACAAAATCAAATATCCGATGTGTCAGACGATCTCGAGATTCCGGCCGCGTTTGGCGACGGAGAGTTCGATGAGGAAGAGGAAGCGTCCGGCGATCACCGGGTGCAGGTGCTTTCCGAAAGAAACGCCGATAAGACCATCAGTGTGTCGGGCGACGATGTGGATCGTCCGCTGAAGCGTGCCCCTCGCCGCCGCTGGTATATCGTCCATACGTATTCCGGGCACGAAAACAAGGTGAAGGTGAACCTGGAGCGCCGGATTGAGTCCATGAACATGGGCGACAAGATTTTCCGTGTGGAAGTGCCGAACAAGACCGTGACCAAGATTAAAGACGGTCGCCGCACCGAGAAAGAAGAGCGGATTTTTCCCGGTTATGTGCTGGTGGAAATGATTATGGATGACGATTCCTGGTACGTGGTCCGCCATACGCCGGGCGTCACCAAGTTTGTCGGCTCGCAGAAAAAACCCATCCCGGCCAAAGATGCTGAAATCAAGCGGATTTTGCTGCGCAGTCAACCAACCGCGACGGCTGCCAAGATCGAGATCGACCTCAAAGTCGGCGAGATTGTCAAAATCATCAGCGGTCCGTTTGCCGATTTCGAAGGCACCGTCACCGAAGTCAGCCCCGAGAAAGAGCGCTTGAAAGCGTCGGTTTCCATTTTCGGGCGCGAAACGCCGGTCGAGCTGGCCTTCAACCAGGTCCAAAAGTCGCACTAACAGCGGCTTAAACTCACTCAGAACCCAATCACACATATTCGGAGGAATCATTCCAGTGGCTAAGAAGGTAATTGGTAAAATCAAACTGCAACTGCAGGCCGGTAAAGCCAACCCGGCTCCCCCGGTTGGTCCTGCGCTGGGTCAGCACGGTGTCAACATCATGGAATTCTGCAAGCAGTACAATGCCCAGACGGCTGACAAGGCCGGGCAGGTCATTCCGGTTGAGATTTCCGTGTTTGAGGATCGCTCGTTTACGTTCGTCCTTAAAACCCCGCCGGTGGCTTTCCTGATCACCAAGGAAGCCGGTATCGAAAAAGGTTCGGGCAAGCCCAACACCAATAAGGTTGGTAACCTCAACGGCTCCCAGATTCGCAAAATCGCCGAGCTGAAGATGGCCGACCTG
>CAZXUP010000206.1:2620-3846 GCA_964643815.1 uncultured Vampirovibrionales bacterium | reverse complement strand
TGCTCACACCCTGGAATCGGCTGAGCAAATGGTTCGCGGCACCGCTCGCAGCATGGGCGTTACCTGCGAATAAACCCTCCAGGGAGGGGTTCGGGGAAGGAACGGCCCCGAGTCCAAAACACTCCTCACTCTACATTGTATCCGCAGGGCCTGTTCCTGCCCTGCACCGACCCTTTACATAATTGTGGGAGATCGCCAGATCGCCTGAACCACAAAGGAGAAACCCCAATGGCTAAACTGACAAAACGTCAAAAACAATTCGAAGAAGTCCTGGCGACGCTGACTCAACCGTCTGGCGCCAAGGATGGTATTACGGCCTTGAAAAAGGCGTTGGCTGTTGCCAAATTTGATGAAACCGTGGAAACGCACATCCGTCTGGGCATCAACGTCAAGCATGCTGAGCAACAAGTTCGTAGCACGGTGGTGCTGCCCGAAGGCACCGGTAAAACCATTCGCGTGGCTGTTGTTGCCAAAGGCGAAAAAGTGAGAGAAGCCCAGGCTGCTGGTGCTGACTTTGCGGGTGCTGAAGACCTTGTTGAAAAAATGGAAAAAGAAAACTGGCTCGATTTTGACGTCTTGATTGCCACGCCCGATGCCATGGGCTTGCTGGGCAAACTGGGTAAAGTACTGGGTCCCAAAGGCCTGATGCCCAACCCGAAAACCGGCACCGTCACCTTCGATGTGGCGCAGGCCATCAAGGATGTGAAAGCGGGTAAAGTCGAATTCCGCGCGGACAAGCAAGGAATTGTGCATACGGCTATCGGCAAGGGACGCTTCAGCGAAGAGCAATTGCTGCGTAACTTCTCGACCCTGTACGATGCCATCCTGCGGGCAAAACCTGCGGCTGCCAAAGGAACGTACGTCAAATCCGTGTATCTCACGTCAACCCACGGCCCCAGCATCAAGCTGGATGCGAGCCGTCTGGCGATTGAAATCCGCGACTACTTGAATTAATTGAAACACTTACCGAAAAAGCCCTGGTTGAGCGATTGGCCGGGGCTTTTTCATGGGCTGATTTTATTAGGCATTCAGGGTGAAGTGGGGGGCGTATTGATGATGGTGGGGGTCATGTTGATGCGGTCCAGCGGGCTGTAGGTATCCGTAACGGGGTAAGTTGACATTGTCAGGCTGCCTGACGGATACGATGGTGGAAACGTTGAAATGGGTGTAGCCGTGGTGGCCGCCGGATAGGGGGACGTCATTGGACTCATTGCGCCTGACATCGT
>CAZXUP010000206.1:0-2610 GCA_964643815.1 uncultured Vampirovibrionales bacterium | reverse complement strand
CGGATAAGGCGCAATTGTTGGGTTGGCCAGGGTGGCTGGATAACCCGAAGGGGTCGGAATGCTTGCCCCTGAGGTGCTCGGAGCAGGCGATGTGCTTGATGTTGTGGTTCTGCTGGGCGTCGAGACCAGACTGTTGTGGGAGCCTAATGTATTCGAGATGTACTCGGCAACGGTGGGTCCGTTCGGCTTGAGAGAGCTTGTGATAGGCTGGGTGTAATCCCCCACTTGCGGGTCCAGATTCATATTGGCGAGTGTGCCATTTAACGTGCCGTATTGAGAGTAACCCTGATTGGCTTGCGTCGTTATCGGATCGTGTTTCGTAAAGGGGTTGTTGGGGTCTTTGAGTTCCCAACTGCCTGGGTTAATCCGGTTTAAATTGGTTTCAACGGCAAGATATTTGCTGCTCTCTGTAAAGCCGGAGGGTGGGGTGTCGCGAAGTTGGCCGAAGTCCTGAATTAGGCGCTCTTTCATTTGGGTTTGCATTTCCGCCGGGTAACCGGGCTTTCCAAATGCCAACTGCGTGCCAGTTCGGGTGAGTTGCTTCAGCCAGTTGTATTCATCCGGCGAGAGTTGATTCCGATTGCTTTCCGCGTATTGCTCCAGTTCCAGCATGCTTTTGGCCAGCACCGCCCGATCCCCTTCCACGCTGGTGTTGTTGGTGCCCAGCCCACCCAGGCTGTCGTTGATGAGCAGCGAGCCGGTTTCGGGGTCTTCGGCGAGGGTGTACTGATCATCCACGGTGCCGCGCACCACGTGGTTGGGTGGGATGGCGCGAAGCGGTTGTCCGGTGTTTTGCGCGGTGAGGGAGGGCGTGTTGTGGTTGCTGAGCAGGCTATCCGTGTTATTGGTTGCAAATTTCAAAGCCTCCACCTCTCCTGGATTGAACAGGAAGAACAAGGCGCCCAGCCCCACGGGAATCATCAGAAGTATCAGGATCAAATATTCCCGCCGTAGCCGCTCTTTATGAGTCTTGCTGTCGGCGTAACGCTGCTGTCGGTAATCTTTCATCACAACACTCCACAACTCGCACTAATCCGATTTGCTTAAAATATCGGCCAAATTTCCCAAAAACTTGATACTGCAGGCCAATTGTTGCAATTTATTGCAGAATTTGGCGAAACGAGCTTCCAAAGCAAAACCCAGGCTGCTTTGAAATCGCGGCCTGGGTTTCGATATTTTGATAATTTGGCTTATGCTTTGCCGAGGGTTTTCTCGCCGGGCTTCCAGCCAACCGGGCACAGTTCGCCGGACTGGAACGCTTGCAGCAAGCGAACAATCTCGTCCACGTTGCGGCCCACGGACAGGTCATTTACCAGGTAGCTGCGCAGGTTGCCGTCCGGATCGATCAGGAACACGCCGCGCAGGCTGATACCCTTGTCTTCCAGAAGCACGCCGTAGTCGCGGCTGATGCGGTGGTTGATGTCGGAAACCAGCGGATAATCCACTTTGCCCAGGTCGCCTTCGCTCCAGGCTTTGTGAGAGTATGCGCTGTCAACGCTGGCGCCGAGGATTTGGGCGTTCAGCTTGTCGAACTCGGCTTTCTTTTGGCTGAAACCGACGATTTCGGTTGGGCAGACAAAGGTGAAATCCAGCGGGTAGAAGAACAACACGACCCATTTGCCGCGGTAGTCTTTCAGCGAAACTTCTTTGATGTCGCCGTTGAAGTAGGCCGAAGCCGTAAACTCGGGGGCGGGTCTTCCGATTTGTGCAACCATCACAAGAGTCTCCTTGAGAACATTAACAGGAATGAGTAGCACTATTGTGAGATGAATATGGCGATTTTTCAAGCGCCAGTTCGTAAATCAGGCCTGTGGGAGATTAGCCTGATTGCGGGTGACTTGCCTTTTTTGCGGCTCCGGGTTGTTATAGAAGAGATGTGTTGACGTGGTTGGACTGACGGAATGACGAATGCTGTTTGCTGCTGAATTATTGAAACCTGGTACGCCTGCGCCAACCTTTGGCTTGCTGGATCAGCGCAGCCACCGCAGGACGCTGGAAGAGGATTTGTTGGCAGACTCAACCATCAAAGGGGTTGTCCTGCTGTTTTTCGCCTGGGATCGATTTCCGGGAGATATCCGGATGTTGCAGGACTATGCCGATGCTTACAGTAAGCTACAACAGGCGGGCATCAACGTGGCGGGCATCAGCGCCATTAATTGGGAAACCTTGCATCATCTGGCCCAACGTCTCCACTTGCCGTATCCGCTGCTGTTTGACCCATGTGCGCGTGTTTCCAAAAAATACCAGACGATGCTGATTCCCAAATTTGTGACAGGTCGGGCAGTCTACGCCATCGATACACAATGCATAATCCGGCACGCCCAAAAAGAGATATCTCCGGAAGATGCTTTGGCTGTCGTTAAAGATTTTCTATAAATGGCGAAAAGACCGGGTTGTTTCTGATCACGTGTCTATATATCCCGACATCCCGCAATTTGCATTTGTATCGTGTTCAAGATTTTTTCCCGCAAGTCGATGATAAATTGAGGATACTCGTATTTATACGTTGCGGAGCTTGAGTTAAATGGCCCCAAAGGAAGAAAGCAGAATGATTGGCATGAGATCCGCTTATACTCTTGGTTTCAAAGCAGTTAATACCCCCCCCCCCCC
>CAZXUP010000205.1:1768-5406 GCA_964643815.1 uncultured Vampirovibrionales bacterium | reverse complement strand
CTGGCCGACACTTTGCCTGAATTAGTGCTGGGCTTAAGTGGTTCGCACTTTATGGCTTGGGGAGCCAACACCATTCGTTTTTCACGCCCCATTCGCTGGCTGGTATCGTTGTGGAACGATCAACATTTGCCCCTCAGCATCGGCCCGGTCAGCTCGGATGTACAATCTTACGGCCACCGCGTTTTGTCTGACGGTCCGGTCCGCATTCCATCAGCCGATCAATATCTCTCGTTGCTTGAGAAGCAAGGCGCCGTGATGGCCGATCAAACCCGCCGCCGCACCGAAGCCTGGACAATGCTGCAAGCATCTGCCACCGATTTGGGTGGAACCGTGAACCCCAACGAAAGCCTGCTGGATACCGTCACCATGCTGGTGGAGCAACCCTCGGTGGTAGTCGGTCGCTTTGAAGAACGCTTTCTGGAAATTCCCGAGGAAGTGACGACCACGGTGATGACAGCGCATCAAAAGTATTTTCCGGTACGGGATCAAAAAGGTCGCCTGATGCCATGCTTTATGACGCTGTCCAATGGACGTCGGGAAGCCGCCGAGATGATTCGCCACGGCAACGAAAAAGTGCTGACCGCCCGTCTGGAAGACGCCCGCTTCTTCTTTACGGAAGACCAAAAAGTGCCGCTGGAATCGCGCCTGGAAGCCCTGAAGGGCATTACCTTCCAGAAGGGGCTGGGCAGCATGTACGAAAAGACACAGCGCCTGGAAAAACTGGCCCTGCAAATTGCCAAGCTGTATCCAGCCACACTGGGCTTGGAGAAAGCCTCAACCCAGCAAGTGCAACGGGCCGCCAAGCTGGCCAAGGCCGATTTGGTGACGGGCATGGTGTTTGAATTTACCGAGCTGCAGGGCGTGATGGGGCAAAAATACGCCTTGCTGGGCGGAGAACCCCCGGAAGTGGCCACCGCCATTTATGAGCATTACCTGCCCCGCTTTGTGGATGACGCCTTGCCGGAAAGCCCGGTGGGCATCGTCGTCAGCCTGGCGGACAAACTGGATACGATTGTGGCTGTTTTCAGCCAGAAGAACGCCAAGCTGCCCTCCGGCTCCAAAGACCCTCTGGGCTTGCGTCGGATGGCAAACGGCATCATCCAGACGGTATTGCAACGGAATCTGTCGGTTGATTTGCTGGCGCTTGCCAGGCTGGCCTACGACAATATCATCGAGAGCATCCCGGCGTCATCCGATCCTAAAAAAGGCCCACAGTTTCAGGATGCGGACACAACCCTTGCCCTGATTGACGAATTTATTCTGCAGCGCTTCCGGGGCATGCTGCTGGAGCAAGGCAACCGCTACGACATTGTGGATGCCGCACTGGCTGCAGGCAAGCCGCTCTCCAACATGGTGGATGCGCCACGCCGGATTGAGCATCTGAAAAAGCTGACATCGGATGTGGACGCGCTCAAAAAAATCTACGAACCGGCCAACCGGATTTACCGGATTTTGGGCGAGCAATATGACGCCACAATTCAACTGTCCGCTATCGATTCGAAACTGTTGAAAGATCCGGCGGAACAGGCTTTGTTTGATCAGGTCAAGGCATTGGACGCAAAAGATCCCGGCCAGGATTACGCCAAGCTGATTCCAGCGCTATCAAATCTGGAAGCACCGATCGAGCGCTTCTTTGAGAAGGTCATGGTGAACGATCCGGATGAATCCGTGCGAAAAAACCGATATAATCTTCTCAGTATGCTAAACCGTTTCTATCTGCGACTGGCCTGTTTTCCAAAACTCGTCGTATAGGTAAAACGGTCGGGAGCGTGTGAGAGTATAGTATGGCCGATCGGCAATTTGAGCTTCCCGTTGATGTCCGCCGCAAAAGCGAAGTGGTCCAGGATCGCCTGGGCCTGATTATTATTCTCACGGTTGCCGCCGTCTTCACGTTTTTGCTGTTTCTGCTATCGGTCAACCTGGGTTTTGTACTGGCCCGTGCGGCGGCGGCCCTGCCGAACGTGAGCCTGCTGGGCGAGTGGCACCCGTATGAAAGCACCCGGATTTTTGATCGCAACGGGACGCTGATTGCCAACATTCACGGCGATGAAGATCGGGTGGTTGTGCCGCTGAAAGATATTTCGCCCCACATCCAGCGGGCGGTCATGGCGATTGAAGACAACCGCTTCTATCACCATAACGGGGTTGATATCCGAGGAACGATCCGGGCGGCAAGCGCCAACCTGCGCGGAGATGACGTACAAGGTGGCAGTACGCTGACGCAACAGTTGGTTAAAAACCTGTTTTTGACCCCCGAGCGCGCCATTACCCGAAAGCTGGCCGAAGCGTTGCTGGCCATGCGGGTAGAGCGCCACTACGACAAAAACAAGATTCTGGAAATGTACCTGAACCAGGTGTACTGGGGAAACCAGAGTTACGGCATCGAAAAAGCCGCGCGGCGTTATTTCAAGAAGTCCGCCCGAGACCTGACCATTGGGGAAAGCGCTCTCCTGGCTGGCTTATTAAAGGCCCCCGAAGGGTTGTCGCCGTACACCTATTCGGAAGCCGCGCGCAAGCGTCAGTTGGAAGTATTGAACGCCATGGTCACTTTCGGTTATATCACCGAGAAGCAGCGCAAGTTAGCTTCAACTGAAAACATCGAACTCAGCAAGCGACAATCCAAACCCTCCAAGCATCCGTATTTCATCCAGCATGTCATTTCCGAACTGGAAACAAAATTTGGCACGAACGCCGTCCGTCAGGGTGGCCTGAAAGTCTATACCACGATGGATGCGGCTGTACAGGACGTGGCCGAAAAATCGCTTTATACGGAAATGGATAAAATTAAATTTTCGGGTGCGCGGGAAGGCGCGTTTATCGTTTCAGATCTCAACAGTGCTGAAATTTTGGCACTGGTGGGCGGTCGCGACTTCGAGAAGAACCAGTTCAACCATGCCACCCAGCAACACCGCGCCATTGGCTCTACGTTCAAGCCTGTGGTGTACCTCACCGCGTTCCGCCTCGGCCTGGTCACGCCGGACAGTCCGATTTCCGACAGCTCGGTCTGCTTTAACAACGGCTACAGCACCTGGTGTCCGCACAACTGGGACGGCAAATATATGGGAGCCATGAACATCCGCAAGGCGCTGGCATTGTCCCGCAACACGCCCACCGTCAAACTAGGCCTCAAAATGGGAATCGACCCGGTTATTGAAACCGCAAGACTGGCTGGCATCGAGTCTCCCATCGATCGCAACTTTTCCAGCCTGTTGGGTTCCGCAGGCATCACCCCGTTGGAAGTGATGACGGTGTACTCCACCATTGCCCGCAGTGGCGTGTACATGAAGCCGACCGTGGTGTTGAAGGTTGAAGACAGTCGCGGACGCGAAATTCCGCTTGACAAGCCGCAGCCGGAGCGTCGTTTTGATCCGGCGCCGGTCAACAACCTGATTTCGATTCTGGTGGACGTGGTTGAAAAAGGCACCGCCAAGAACGCCATTGTCCCCGGTCGCTCCGTCGCCGGAAAAACCGGGACGACGGATGAAATGCGCGATATCTGGTTTGCAGGCTTTACCACCGATATGGTGGGCGTTGTCTGGATGGGCAACGATGAGTACAAGCCGCTGCACGGCGTGTTCAGCTCCAACTCGGCCACTGTGTGGGGCAATTTTGCACGCGAATATTACAAGATGAACCCG
>CAZXUP010000205.1:0-1758 GCA_964643815.1 uncultured Vampirovibrionales bacterium | reverse complement strand
CTGAAAAGATTTTGCTGGAAAAGAAAACTTTGGGCGGCGAAGAAACTGCCCTGGAACCAGAAACGGGAACGGGTGGCGCAAGCGGCGCACCGGTGCCGGGCGCCAACACGCCTAATGTCCAGGGAGCACAAACCAACGATCCAGCCTACGGATACTCACCGCTGCATCCCGGTGCGGGTGGCGTGGCCCAACCGACGGTCAACAACACCGGCGGCGGGCTGAAGCCCCTGGTCGATCCGGCCGCCGCCAGGCCGTCCACTGTGGTTGGACCGGTTCCGGCAGAGACAACCAAGCCGGAATCTGGGGTAAACTAGTGTGATGAAGTGTCATTTTGTTTCGGATGAGCTGCCTTATACGGGCGATGAGCTGGCCAACCACTGGATTTACCGGAATTTCGGGATTCTGGGCGATGCGGTTGTGGCCTTTGCCGGTCCCTGCGAAGTGGATTGCGATCGTATGGTAGACCTGGAAGACGTGCTGAATGACGATTACATCTATTCCAAAAAGATGCTGCATTTTATTGTCGAGATTTTTGGCATCACGTTGCAGGAAGGCGTGTTGCTGCAACGCCTGTTCTCTTCCATCGTGCAGGATCGTGTCAACATCATGAACGAACAGGCTCAAATCAAGCGCCGCGGCGATGACCTGTTCTATCGCAATACCGCCAAACTCTCCGTGTCCATCTGCACACTCAGCCCTACGTCCATTCTTATCCATACGGGGTTGAATATTGATTCGCAGGGCACACCGGTAGAAGCCGCCGGCCTGGCTTCGGATTTGAACATGGAAGACCAGATTGAATCGCTCGCTATGGCCTGTATGCGGACACTATCGGAAGAATGGGAGGATATTAAATTATCCTGCTGCAAAGTCCGGGCTGTGGTTTAATACATGGAAAGATAACAAGCAAAGAGCACCAAGAAAGAGTACAAGGTATGGGTCCCCGCAATCTGCTGATTCTGTTTTTCTCCACAGTGGCCGTCTCACTGGTGATTCTGATCATCTTTTTCAGCCTCTTCTTTAAAAACGTAGACTTGAACTTCAATACCCGTCTGCCGGAATCCGCACCCGACATCGGCAACCTGTACGGCAACAGCCCGGCCATGAGCCAGGAGAGCAAGGCCAACGGTCTGTCGCGCTCCACTGTCAATGTCCCGCCAGAGCTGGCCCCCAGCACACAACCCCATGAGCCGGACAAAGCCGAAGCGGAAATTTCGGATAACGAACTGCCACCTGTATCCGATGATGTCATTTTGGATGATCTACCGCCCGTACCCAACGCCAAAGCCCCCACAACCGAGAAATCAACCAAGACCACCGGCGTCCCGACGCCTTCACAACCTACCCGAACCGTAGAGCGCAAACCAACGGAACAGCCGGTAATGGAGCCATTGATTCCCATCGAAAGCATGCCTTCCAATAGTCCGCCGGTGCCGCAACAGGGACAAGCCAAACCGGAAACCAACTACAAAGTGGTGCTGGGGAATTATGGCAGCAAGGATGAGGCTGATGCCGCCGCTGCAAAGGCTGCCGCATCGGGCGTGGTGCCGATTGTCAAGCAAACCGGCAACCGGTACTCGGTTCAGCTGGGCAGCTTCTCCAATCGTCAAAATGCCGAGTCCCTGGCTGGCAAAGTGGGCGCCAACGTCCAAAAGGCAAATTAAAAAAAGCCTGCCGTTATTCCACCTGCAGCCACACAGAGAGGCCAGCACACGATATCCTGTCATTCCCGCGAAAGCGGGAATCCATTGTTAGGGT
>CAZXUP010000204.1:0-5412 GCA_964643815.1 uncultured Vampirovibrionales bacterium | reverse complement strand
CTTTGAAATGCTGGTTGGTTTTGGCTGGGCAGCGTGTTTCTAGCGCCCATTGCAGGATGCCGGGGCTGAGAACCCGTAAAGCCGCCAAATTGTGGGCGAACGCCATCCAATGCCATATATACACCCTATCCCCTTGTACATGCATAAAAACAGAAATCCCGATTTTTGTGCGCTTGTTTCTGGCCTTTAAACCGGTCAAAATTCCTGTCTAAAGGGCCGGGTCTTGGTAAAATCGGCTGAAAAAGGCTTTAAACCCAGTGTTTGCGTTTAAAAAACGCAATCATTCCTATTACGGACAAGAGCATCACCCCCCAGACAGCTGGGTATGCCCACGGAATGGCAAGTTCTGGCATGTATTTAAAATTCATTCCGTACACCCCGACCAGAAAGGTTAGTGGGATAAACAGCGTTGACATGATGGTGAGCACCTTCATAATCTCGTTCATCCGGTTGCTCATTACCGAAAGGTACAAATCCTGAATGCCGCTGACCAGGTCCCGATAGGTTTCCAGCGTATCCATCGCCTGGATGGTGTGGTCATACACGTCGCCCAGATACAGAATCGTCTGATCGTTCAACAGGGGACTGTCCGAATGGCGAAGCGTGCCAATCACCTCGCGGACCGGCCAGATGTATTTTCGCAAGAAAATAAGCTCCCGCTTGAGGCGGTGGACACTTTGCAGGACTTCCGGCTTGGGGTTCAGCGTTAAATCTTCCTCAATGTCTTCCAATGATTCCCCAATCTTCTCCAGGAGCATAAAGTAGCGGTCCACGACCGTGTCAATCAGGCTATAAGCTAAATACCCGGAATTGCCCTTGCGAATGCGAGCGTTATTCTGGCGCAGGCGCTCCCGCACAATCTCAAATTCGTTGCCTACCTCTTCATGAAAGGTCATCAGAAAGTTCTCGCCAATGACCAGACTAACTTGCTCGGTCAGAAGCTCCTGACGGACCATGTTGAAATCGAACATTTTGAGAATGATGTAAATCCGATCGTCCATCACTTCGCATTTGGGCCGCTGATCGGTGTTCAGCATGTCTTCCAGCAACAACGGATGCAAGTTGAACAACGCGCCGATTTGGCTCAAGAGATTCGCGTCATGGATGGCGTCGATGTTAATCCAGGTGACTGTCGGTGCGGGTTTCAGCGGCAGCCACTCTTTCGGATCGGAAACTTCGCGCTCGGCAAACGTATTGCCGTCGTATTCGATGACAGTCATGCGAGGGTGGATGGTTGTTTCTTTGGTGCGTCCGATGTAAACCGGCGTACCCGGCGGCAGGCCCGTTTTAGTGGAACGCTTGATCCGGTGTGTTTTGGAGCGGCTCATGCATTTAGCATATCAAAAGATAGTGAAATGAAGTGCAGGTGTTGCCGAACCGTTAACCTGCCGATTTTGTATGAATCAATTGTTCTTTGGTGCGTTGGTAAGCGGAAATAATTTGCGACGCTTCTTCTTTTTTCAGAAGGCGTTTTGTCTCCAGCAACAGTTTGCCGACATTCTCCCGCAGTTCTTTCAAGCTTTTTTGAGCGAACGGATTGGATGTGGGTGCGTTCGGCAGCAGCGCGAGTATGGGGTCAATCTGTTTGTTGAGCGCTGAGGCCCAGTTTTCGGAGCGCTGCGCCAGCAACGTTTCAATGGCTTCAGCATCTTCAAAAATCTGCACCTTAAAAATGGCTTGCATCATCGGATCGGTGATTTGCTCTAGATGCGCTTGTTGGTTGCGCGCCAATCTCTTGTGTCGTTCATGCCTGAATGGATCAAACCCTGGAGAGGATTCGTATTCGTGTTCAGCGACGGCATTTGCGTCTTCCAGGGCAAAGGCCAAAAAGGCTTTGTCGGTAGCATAATTTGTGAGTTCCAGACGGATTTCCGGTGCCAGCTTGTCAAAAAACCGATCCACATCCGCTTTGAATTTTTCAAACAAGGGAGCGCGTTCAAATGTTTGATGCGCTTGCTGCCAATGGGGCTTATCCTCGGAAAACGCTGCTTCATAGTGGTGGGTGGCGTGATATTGGTTGATCACCTGCCATCTGGTTTCATCCGGAAAATTCGCCGATAGCGCATTATAGGCATCGTCCAGCAAACCCTGTTCCTCGATTTTTTTGATGTCCTGAAGCAGAAGGATTTTTGTATTGACGGGTAATTTTTGAAAGAACAGGCTGGTCGGGCGCGCTTTGTCATCATAAAGAATATGGGCGCTTTTAACCCATTGTTTGAATAACTCGGCCTGTGCTTCCGGTTCGGTTGGCATGGCGGACAGTTTGACGAGGGCATCCAGCGTGACCAGGGCCGTCCGGCTCCTTTCAGAGTACAGATGGGGATCATAATCCGGGCTGTCTTTATCGCTATAGATTTTGACAATCCGGGTACGCAGCTCTTCCAGTGCGGACCTTCCGTGCTGAGAGGTCTCGCCATTGGCGAAAGCAAATGATTTATACGGTTGCAAATTCAGAAACGCTTTCTCGATAAAAAACGAAGGACTACCAAGTCCTTTCGACTCCCATTCGTTTAATACTCTCAATAGCAGGCGGCTTGTTTTAATCAGGTCGGCTTTGCGTTGTGTGTACCGGCGCTCTCCTCTTTTTGGAAAGCAATCTAAGAGTTCGGCCAGCAGTGGGTTTACGCTTTCGAGTGTTTCAGGTGTTGCGGATGCGATATCTTTCAACACGGCAAGGGTTGCTGTGATGCGTTCATCAGGGCCGTTGCCTGAGAATCGTACTGTATCCGATTGAGTCGGATGTGGCTTCATCACACCCGTAAAAATAGGTTTTGATTGATGGCGTCGGTTTTGTGATCGAGTTTGCTTTGCCTGCGTTTCCGGGATACGAACCGGTAGCCCCGTTATTTGCATTGAAATCTTCCGCCTCCATCAGTTGAGTATCTGGAGGCGATTTTACGATAAAAACGAATCCAAATCAGACCGCGCTTCTACCGCCAATCAAGCGGATCAGCAGGATAGCGATGGCCACCACCAGCAGCACATGGATAAAACCGTTCAGGGTGTAGTTGCTGACCATGCCGAGCAACCACAGCACCAACAGAATTGTAAAAATCGTCCACAGCATGTGTCACATTCCTCCCGTCTCAAATCTGCGGGCTTTGTGTTCGGTACGGGTAATGCACCCGTAGCGGCCCGTGTATACGATATTTTAAAGAGGCTTGCGACACTTTATAATCCCCCAGGCGAACCTCCCCAATGGAGCATCGCCACCTGTTTAGAAACCCCAAAAAGCGTTCAGGTTTTTTTTAGCGTGATGCTTGGTTCTTGCAGGTATAAGGGCGTAATCTTTCGCCAGTGGTAATGCCGGATCGCACCATAGCGGTTGATGAAATCCAGCATGATCAATGGCGTTTGGAGCCCGGCCTGGATTGTTTCGTGATGCCTTCCCTCAAACAAGGGCGCTAACGCAGGTGAAATGAGCAACGATGCATCAGACGGCATCGTGTGCTCATCAGATCTCAGATCGGCAATCAGGCTAATGAGTTTTGGATTGCTTTGAAAGGCCGGACCATCGGCCTGATAGCTCAACACGGCATGATAACTGCGGCCTCTCAGGGCGTCCAGGTAGATGGCAGTCGGTTCTTGACGCCCAAATGCCAGCAGTTCAAACGGATTGAAGCCGTGAATCGGCAAATTTAAAAATTGGCCCATCGTTCTAACCGTGGTGAGCCCGGTTCGAAGCCCGGTAAAGCTGCCCGGTCCCAGGTTGACTGCCAGCTCGGTCAGCTCTTTCAAGTCGATGTGTGTTTCTTTCAGCAACGTTTCGATGGCTGGAACGAGCATGGCCGAGTGGTAGCGGTGCGATTCGCAAGCTGCCGAGGTATTGGCCAGCATCGCTCCGTTTTGGCTGATGCCCAGCATCAGGCTGCTTCCTGTGGTATCCAGATACAAAATCGTGCTCATGACGTGAATAAAGCACCTGCATCGGCTGAAAGCAAGGGGCGATCGCTGTTAATCGTAAATTCCCGCCCTTCGCCGTCTTCCGAAAGCGCGATGTCAATCGAAATGGTTAGAGTGTCATCCAGAAATGGCCCGTAATTTGCCCACTCCACCAGCACTAGGGCTTGGCCTTCATCAATCCAGGCAAACAGCTCATCGGCCAGCGAGGCCGCACTTTCCTCGCCCAGTCGGTACAAGTCGGCGTGAATCACGGGGTAGGGGCCGCCGGTGTACTCATGCATCAGCACAAAGGTGGGGCTGGCAGCCTGTTCTCTCACCCCAAGCGCTGTGCATAGCTTTTGCACGAAGGTGGTTTTGCCCGCCCCCAGCGAGCCGTTCAGGGCTACGGTGTCCCCGGGCTTTAATGTGTCCGCCAAAGCCGTGGCCAGGCCCGAGAGCGCGTTGAGGGAGGAAATATAAAACTTGGCCTGATACGAAAGACGACTCATGTTTTTCATCTGTACACGCGGTATGGATATGGTACCCTTTTAGAGAACTTTTTGAAATGCGGCTCGCAATCGGCCCCTTTACCGATAGTTGCCTGCCCGCACACGTTGAGAGGAAAGCACGGCCCACCATGATATCCAGTAACGACTTTAAAACCGGTTTAACCATTGTGGTCGACACCAACCTGTGGCAGATTGTAGAGTTTCTGCACGTAAAGCCGGGTAAGGGCGCTGCGTTTGTCCGCAGCAAGCTGAGAAACGTGGAAACGGGCCAGGTGCTGGAGAAAACCTTCCGGGCGGGTGAAAAAGTGGAAACCGCGCACCTCGACAAGCGGGAGATGCAGTTTTTATATACTGACGGCGAAGAATATACTTTCATGGATACCGGCACTTTCGATCAGGTGGGCGTGACCAAGGCGCAGCTCGGCGATAGCATCAAGTACCTGAAGGAACAAATGAACGTCAGCATTCTGTTCCATGGCCACAAAATCATCGGTGTTGACCTGCCTTCGCACGTGGAGCTGAAGATTGTGGATACGCCGCCCGCTGAAAAAGGCAACACTGCCCAAGGCGGCACCAAGCCGGCGACACTGGAAACCGGCGCCGTGGTCAACGTGCCGTTCTTTGTCGAGAATGGCACCACCATCCGGGTGGACACCCGCAATAACCAGTACCTCGACCGCGTTTAGCGGTTTACACTCGTCTCGTTATCAACGGATTCAAACCGATATGGACATCAATACCGATAAAATCAGGGAACTGGCTGATCTCGCCATTGAGAAAAACCTGGCGGAACTGACCGTGCAGGACGGCGAAAAAACCGTCACCATCAAATTACCGGGCTACAACGTGCATGTCCCGGCGGGTTCCCAGCCGATGGTGTACGCACCGCCCGCGCCATCGCCCATCCACGAGATCCCGGCTGTTTCCTCCGCCGGAGAGACGGCTAAGCATCTGGCGGATGACAGGTTGTACAAAATTACCTCGCCGATGGTGGGTGAGTTCTACGCGGCTGCTTCGCCCG
>CAZXUP010000203.1:0-5489 GCA_964643815.1 uncultured Vampirovibrionales bacterium | reverse complement strand
GAAATCGTCTCTGCAACGATTAATAGTTCCTGCCCGGTTTGCGTGACATGCTCTACAATCTGTTCCGCAGATTCATCGCCCATGCTGCAATCCTGTTCCTTATCGATGACATACCGGGATTCCTCCAACGCTTTTTTTAACGTTTCACACGCATCGGCATGCCGCTTTTCCCGCTCTCCAAGAATATTGCTGAACGCTTTGGCGTCGGTAATATTGGATGGCAAACCTCGTAATAAGTCGGGAGCCGCATGCACCAAAGTCATTTCGGTTGTTTCAGGTTCCAGAAAACGTCTTAAATCCGTCAACAAATGCGCGCTCGCCTGATCCAATGCAAGTTCGGGATAATGCTCAACCACCAGAGTCACTTTTTTAAGCGTGTCGGGTATCCGCTTGGGTTGACGACTTTGGGTTACCTGGGCTGACTTCCCCGATGGGTTATTCATAAATTTCATCCACCTATTCTATTGATACAACTCACACTTCTGTCAGAATACGCCGCTTGCTCTCTAAAAAAATGCCTCATTCGGTCATTAGCCATTGGACTATTTCTCTGATTCTGGAGCATGACAGCATCCTCAAATCTGCTCAAAACCCACCTCATGCAAGCTGCAAGCAGGTACGCCGGGCGGATATTCCAAACATGAGCTGCAGAATCACTCCATTGGCGAATGGTTTGCAATCGTTTGGCTCATACAATGGCTCACAACGTTTTAAAACCAACTCGTCCATTCAATCTTGTTAACCAAAATAAGGAGAAACCCTTTATGAAAAAAGCATTGCCGATTGCACTGGCTGTCATCCTGATGGCCGCCAACACCGCCAAGGCAACCGAACCGGCCATTCATCCGCCTGTGGTCAAACAAATCCCCGGACAGCCGCCCAGCAACATGCAAGGCCCCCCGGCGCCAGTAACCACCCCAATGGCGGAAGCCCCCATGAAAAAACAAACACCGGGCAGTGTCCAGCCGGGTGTACAACCACAGCAAACACAACCCGGACCCCAGCCGGAAGCACCTCAAATGCCGGAACAAGAGAAAAACCTGCCATAGGTTACAAGCACTTTTCAAGCGCGATCCTCAGGCCTTTCCAAGGATGGGGATCGCGCTTTATAGCTCAATATACCGTATCCTTATCAATAAACCCGTGTAAAAAACAGCCGTTTCAGGCTTCGATAAAGATTTGTAAAAGCCAGACAATTTGAAGGCACGCAGACCGGTTGAGGGGGGTTATTCTTGAAATAGAGTCCCCGTGTCAGTCTATCGAGCTTGAAGCGTGTTATGAGAGTCTTTGGTCCTTATCCTGATCGTCATTTCAATTCATTGCGCTTTTCAGGAAAAAAGCCGACGGCTGACTCGCTCATCGTCAAGGCCTATCTTGAAGGACTGAAACAGGAACAACTGGAAAAAGGCATTTTTGGACACGACATTTTTTCTCCGGCGGATGTCTGTCGACAACTGAACCAGGGAAAGGCTTCCAAAAAGCTTAAACTCATTATTCGAAGACAAGCCCTCAAACTAAATTTCAGGCTTGTACAGCATCCAAGCACAAGAAAAATACAGCTTACTCCGGAAGTCGTTAAAGCCAACACCTATGTTGAAAAGCTGAGAGCGACTCTACTTCAGGATGGAACTGCCGCGTTTGCCGATTATACGTTTTATCCTGCCGTCGCTTGCCGGGAGATTAATAACGGAGAAATATCGAGACCTCTGAAAGACGCTTTGATAAGAGCAGCCCAGAAGCATCAGTTTCGGATCGCAACACCTGCTCAAGCGATCCAGGTATCCTGGGAAGATCCTGAAATAAGAAACCGACGAGAAAAAGCGCTATCGGAACCGGCAAAAAAATCCTGGGAAAACCCAACAATAAGACAACGTAGAGAAATTGGAATCAATACATCTCTACAAAAACCTGAAACCAAACAAAAAAAATCAGGAGCCGCAAGAAAAGCTTGGGAAAACCCGGAAATCAGACAGCGATACCTGCAAGCCATGCAAGACCCGGAAACAATACAAAAAGCGAGAAACGCGTGGAAAAAAGCGCTGCAAAAACCCGAAGTCTTGCAAAAAGTATTAGCATCTCTGAAAAAAGCCTCCCACATATCCGCTAAAAAGTCCTCTGAAAGAGCGAAAAGAAAGCACCGACTTCTCCACTTCGTAGATATCCGCCTTGTAAAAACCGTTCCTACAGAGTCTGAAATGCTGGCCGCAAAAACATATGTTGCCTGCCTGAAAGATAAATTGGAACAGAAAAAACTTTTCACGGGTTATGTCTTCTATCCAGCCCTGGTCTCCCAGGCCATTCAAGAAACACATGGCCAACACCTGTCCTCTAAAAAACTCGTCAAAGACTTACTCCGATACGCAAAAACAGCAGGTTTTCAGACATGCCGCAGCCCTGAAACAGTTGTGGCAAAGAAATATCTTGCCAATCTGAAGACAGAATGGATTGCAAGAGGTTCTTTTAACAATGACACCTTGCATCCTTGGAAACTGGCGCAGGAAATCTGCAACAAAAACAGATACCTTTCCCAGGAAAAATTGCACAGCTCTGTGCGGGAGCAAGCCAGAAAACTGGGCTTTAAAATCCCCACCCAATCGGAAATTACAATGGAGCTTTGGAAAACAACGGCTGTACGGGAAAAAATGACCGAGGCCAACAGAAAAACGGGACAACGTTTGGACGTTCGGCAAAAACGTTCTAAATTTCGCACTAAGGTTTTGGAAGGAATCTGGGCCAACCCCGTTGAGCGCAAAAAAATGCAGGAAACCCTGAACAAAAACCGGATATCCAAACCCAAGCTGCCGCCTATACAGGTTCACGGCATGGTCAACCGGCAAACAGGCAAAATTATTCCATATGCTGACCCCAACGCCAAGCTGCCGCTGGAGATTTTGCTGGCCAAAGAAACCGCTACACAAATCAACAAACTGGAATCTGCATTTGAATTGCTGCAAAACAAACACCCTCTGGCCCATGCGCTCATCTGCAACCAATTTTTAGCGTCCGAAGAAACAGAGATGACGTTCAAAGAACCCATCCCGCTACCCGACTTGACGGATGAAGAGAAAGAAGCGCATATCCAGACAGGCCTGGCGTTTTTAAACGAGCAGCTTTCAGCAGTCTGAAACCCAGCTTACTAAAACTTTTGACGTACTGCCCACCCGAAGCTCAAAAAACCAACCCACCCGGGTAATTTCCACAGGTGCACCCTCCTGTTAGGATAGCCCGCAATCATCCTGCAGCAAAGGAAGCTCGTATGAAATTGCTTTCCGAACTCTTTTATTGCGTTCGGGTTATTGCGGACTGCCTGGAAATCATTCGGTTCCGGCAAGCCCGTTGTTCTTAAAGCGTCTCATCAGCAGGCGTAAACCTGATCACATCTTTTACCTGCCATAATAATTCGCACCTTCAGGAACTGAGCTGCCCAATGATGGTTCAGTTCTTTTTTTACCCAACCAACACATAAGAGGAAAAAGGATACCGACGTATGGCTGTCACCATTTCGATGCTGGTTTTTGTGTTGATTGTGGCGTTTACCCTGGCGTGCCTCGTCATTTTGAGCCGACTGGCGAATAACCGAGCCGCCAAACTCTGGTATGTCTTCTTCCTGGTTAGCTACGTTTTATGGCACTGGGGCCTTTTTTCTCGTACAGGCACCTTGGGGCCGGGATGGCTCTATGGCTTACCCCTGGCCTGGATCGCAGGCACCCTGGCCCTGGGTTTTCCCAAGCTGGGCAATCCACCGCCCGCGTTTCCAAATCGCTATGATGAGCCTCGCGTGACGCAAGAGCAACTGCAAGGTCGCTCCGGCACGCATCAGGCATTGCAACTGTATTTTGCCATTCTGACGCTGCTGTTTGTTTTAGCAACCGTTGCGCTTTACAGCCGGTACTTTTCCTTTCTGAGCCGCTTTTACTAAAACGCCATTCATTGCCAAACGCAACAATTTTCCGAATTTCAAAAAGCACGGCTGGCCCATAAAGCCGCATGTAAAGCAACAGGGCGCATTTTAACATTTTTTAACAACCTGAAAAGGCCCTAAAATCGTGGCATTGAAGCTCTTCAAGAACCGCAATGTTACAAATCGGTTTCTATCGGTTTTACCTCAGGCGTACAGAGGCATTTTAAGGTTGAGAGGCAAATACGTTTTGATCGTCAGGCTCACCCATTTCATCCCTTAACATTCTCACCCGTCGAGTTGTGTGGTTCTGATTCTTCAAGCCTGCGGCACGAGCACACCACGGTTGCTCGTGAGAAAGTTTCCCTGTTCATTGGTTTTGAGCAGGGGCAGAGACAGCACGGCAAAAAATTTTCCTCCCCAACAAAAACCGTCGATTCAATCGCGAAACTGAACAGCCCGCCGGAAAGCCTCCGGTCGGGCTTTTGTTTTCTCAAAGCTGGACTGTTGGGCGAAACTAGAGCAAAATAGAGAAGAGGATCACGAAACTCAAGACTCCCCATCCAATCACCATGAGTCGTATGCGAAGAAAAATAAAAATTTACAGCGCCCTGCTTTTCGGGCTTCTGTCAGGCTTGTCATTTTTGACTTGCGCCTGGGCGGATTCTGATGCCGAAACCGATTTTCAGAGCTGGAACATGGTCACGCTACGGAGCGCTTTAGACCAGAACAAGAAATGGATTGGCTACCTGGAAGCGCAACCTCGTGTGAGCTTCCAGGACACTCAAAATCTTGACTCCGGCATGAGCGCCCTGATCATCCGCCCGGCCCTGGGATACCAGGTCACGCCTCATGTCTCCATCTGGCAAGGCTATGCCTGGGCACCCACCTTTCAACCGGAATTTCGCGATGAAAACCGGCTCTTTCAGCAATTGCTAATTGAAAACAAAATCAAAAAACTCAGCCTCACCAACCGCACCCGGCTGGAAGAGCGCTTTATCGAAGACACAAACGGAGCCTCCATCCGAGGCCGCCACTTGCTGCGGGGCAGCTACCCTCTTGGCAAGGCACAAAAGTGGTCGGTGGTAGCTTATGACGAGTTTTTCGTGAACTTCAATTCGGTTTCCAATGGCCCGGCATCCGGCTTTGATCAGAACCGGTCTTTTGCGGGCATTAATCGAAAACTCAACGAGCATGTCAACGTCGAAGCCGGGTACATGTTCAACTACGTCAACCGCCGAGAACCCGGTCTGGACCGAATCAACCACATCATCCTGCTGACGCTCAACATGAACGTCCGGTAACGCGTCCCAACCTCTGACAATCAAGCGTCAAAACGCTTGCCCTGCTCCCACTGCCAGGCGGTTTCCACAATACGCCGCAAATCGTATTCGGTCTTCCATCCCAACACGCGATTGGCCTTGTCCGCATTGGCCACCAACACCGGTGGATCACCCGGACGCCGTGCAACAACCTGGACAGGAATGTCTCGCCCGGTTACCTTCCGACACGCTTCAATCACTTCCAATACGGATGAACCCGTGGTTGTGCCAAGGTTGAACACCTCGCCGCCGGGTTGTTTATCCAGGTG
>CAZXUP010000202.1:0-5501 GCA_964643815.1 uncultured Vampirovibrionales bacterium | reverse complement strand
CAGTAGATCACAGGTCTTCATTTAGAGGAAGTCTGAATGTCGATTGGCCCTAAGTGGAAGGGGTTGAAAAAACAGAGAAGACAAGTTATAGTCATAAATATATGACCATTGAGGTAAGCCATGAGTGAACAGTCCATCCCTGCCGGGGAGTTTAAGGCTAAATGCCTACAAATTATGGATGAGGTCAATCGACTTCACCAGGAGGTTGTGATTACCAAGCATGGTAAGCCTGTGGCTAAACTTGTGCCTTACACCCCTGAAAAGCCACAGCTCTTTGGCAAATTTAAGGGACAAATCAAGGTGACTGGCGATATTGTGGCCTCTCTGGAAGAGGAATGGGATGTCTGAATCGCTATTACTGGATACCCATGTTTGGGTTTGGCTCATGCAAGGGGAAAAACTTTCAATCAAATTGAAAGACCGCTTGGAAGCGGCGGCAGGGGAAGGTCGGCTTTTTATTTCGGCCATTTCAGTCTGGGAATTGAGTATGTTGGTTCACAAAGGACGCTTACAGCTCCCACAGAACGTTGATCGTTTTGTGGAACAAGCCCTTGAAAATATCCGATGCGTCGATATCAACCCGAAAATTGCATTAGCCAGCAATGCTTTACCGGGGGAATTTCACGCTGATCCAGGAGATCGTATGATTGTAGCCACGACAAGAGAGCTATTGGCACATCTGGTCACAGGAGACGAAAAAATTATTGCCTATGGCAAGCAAGGCTATATCAAGGTGCTTCCTGTTTAAAGTGATGCCTTAAGTCTAAAGAGCTGCTTTCCGGTGCGGCATATTGACCACGAGCTGACTTAAGAGGATCTCTTCGTGCTCCGGAACCAAAAAGCGTACCAGTTCGAATACAAAACCGCTTCATTTTTAACGAGGGAAACATTGGGAAACTTCTTAGAGCCTGGCTTGCCGCCGCGCCACCGAGCGTTGAAGGTGATGGCGTCGTCGATTTCCCAGTCTTCCACCAGCTTTTTCTTGGGTTTGTAGTGCTGTTTTGGGCGTTTCTTTCGAATGGCACTCAGGTCGTCGTCGGTCTTTAACCCTTCCTGGATGAGGAAGCGAGTGAAGCCTGTCAGTGCTTTATATACCTGCATTTTCGATGCGTAAAAGTCCTGTCGCTTTGCCTCGTTGTGTTTGAACAGGCCTAAGACGATTTCAAAGTTTTCAGCATTGATGCCTTGAATGGCGGGTGTTTCACCGAGCAGTGTCCAGAATTTATTCAGTGCCCATTCTCGGCTCGCAATAGTATCTTCGCTGAACAGGTCGCCATCAAAGGTTCCGTTGCGCATCTTGGCTACAAAATGGCTTTTCAATCTCTGGTACGAGTGCTGGGTGGTGGCTGAAATATTTTTCTGACCCAGGGCGGAAGCCAATATATACAAATCCAGCTTGGATCCGCGTTTCACTTCGCAAGAAGGGATGGCGCCACTCTTCGCCTTTCGGTATAGCGTTGTGCGGTTTTGCTCGGTTAAACCGCCTTTAATTGCATCTGCGATTGATATATAGCCTTTCGCTTGTGCGTCGGCTTGGTTCAAAATCTGGTCCATAACGCCTGCATGCTACGTCTTTAATCGTATCGTTGCAAGGATGGTTGTTTGGTTGCATCCTCTAGGTGATTTACTTTTTGAAGGATAGTGGCGGGGCATGCGGGAATCGAACCCGCCTCTCATCCGTGACAGGGATGTATTCTAACCGATGAACTAATGCCCCAGCGGTTGGTGTACAGGTTATAGCATAGTGGCTGATGGGGTACAAGTCCAAATTCAACGGGGATGCTTGTAAACATTGTTGAGCTTTTAAAACGCTTGTACAGATGGGCTTTACAGACAAAAAAACGCTGCTTTTAAAGCGGCATAATAAAAGAGGGGGGATGTAGGTTTAATTATATAGAATTTTCAAGGTTCGCCAACCTGTGCAGTAAGGATTTCAGAAGTGCGGCAGTCGAAAGCCGCCTATGGACGGAGTGTTTTTTGAAATTAAATTTGAGTCCGCCGGGTTTGAATGGCTCAGTATCCCGTGTAATGATTCCGCGGACGATGCACCGAGGATGACTTCCGGCGGTTTTGGGCGCCAGTGCCGCCGATATCGCATTTTGCCATCACGGCGTAGCGCAGACAGTCCATCACATCCTCGTAAGGATGCTCCTGGAGGGGCAGCTCGATGCCGTTTTGGGCGTACCGATACCCGCCCTCAAACGCTTCAATCAGCTTCTCGCAGCGAAAATCCACCAGTAACCCAGGTCGTCCACTCAAGTCAGATTGTCCCCCGAGGCGCTCCGATAGCTTCATGCGGATTAGTTCCAGGCCATCCTTGATGCGAGTGCGATCGTGATAGGGGTAAACCTTCAGGCTGTTCAGAATTTCAATACTGGTTTGCGTACTTTTGTCCGAACGCTGAGCGCCTGCCGGATCGCAGATGTCCTCAAACAGTTCCCTGGGAAACAAGTCGGGGGGGAACATCTGCTCCGATGCTGTCAGCACGCGCTTGGCGAAATCGAGCAGTAAATCCTCCTGTCCTACTTCCTCGTGCAGCACCAATAGCCACCCATCGGCATCCATCTGGATAAACAGACAAGCCGGGCAATGATAACCGAAATCCCAGCTGCGAACCACGCGGACGCCTTCCAGAGGTGACAGCTCGGCTTTATTCTCATGCGAAAAATTTCGGAATACCCGGTTTTTGAGTGAGAGATTGTAGTTGATGTCCAGCTCCCGCGCCAACTCATCTTCGCTCATGCGCGTTTTTTGCGTGTCGTACCACTGGCTGTCTTTGTGCGGATGCTGGCTCCAGTGGATATTGACGACCTCGATCTGGCCGGAGAAACGAAGCTCTGCAAATCGGTTGTTCTTGCCGTAAGGCGTCCCCACGATGATCCGGCACGGGGTGGATTGCCCCGCCGATGCGAAAGCCGCGTCCTGTCCCGGCCAGAACGGAAACTCATCAAACAGTACCGCCCGATAACGTCCACCCCGGCCAAAGTTTTCGTTGCTGCTTTCACCCGTCATGCTGTTACCATTGGCGGGGTTAATCAGCCTTAATAAATTATCATGCAGCTTGCCTTGATAGCCCGGCGGTTTCATCCACGCCGGAAGCCAGTCCAAGTTGTAGCGCAGTTTTTCAAACAGTGTTGAGATATCGCCTTTACGATCCACGGCATCCTCTTTGCGTGAACCGAGATGAAAATTGGCGCCGTCCCGAAAGAGCCAGTAATACTGAAACAGCAGCAAAATCACCCAACTGATGCCCATGTCCCGGCTTTTCTCGATGAGAACATCGTGTTTTTGCTCAAGCGCGTTTTGAAGATCCAGCACGACCTGCCGTTGATATGGATACAACACAAATGGCTGATGCGGCTGGGAGAGGCGCGGATCGAAGGTCCAGCAGAAATGGTCGAACCAGAACAAAATATCCCGTCGGCATTTTTCGAGCAGCAATTGTTGCAGTTCAAACGAGTTTTGCGCCGCCGCCAGCCATTGCGCTCGCTGCGATAAATGCTCAGGCATGCGGCTTTGCCTCCCGTCTGTTCTCACGCCTCCAAAAATCCTCGGCAAACAACGAGTACACGGCCACATCACGTGGCTCTCCGTTGACGCGGGTATCGCGTTTAAAATGGGCTTCCTTGACAAACCCCATCCGCAGGCAGAAGCCCTTGGCGCCCCGGTTGTCGGCGTCAAACTCGGCCTTGATTTTCACCAGGCTCAACGGCGGTTTGAAGGCAACGTCGAACGCGGCTTGCACCACATCGTTGATGGCGTGTGTGTGACGCAACACCGGATAGGATACCCCATGCAGATAGGCATACTGTCCCGGCAGAATGTCTGCCAGCGCCGCCAGTCCGCAGACGTTATCGTGCGCGTCGGTGCTGAGCCACAGAAAAGGGATATAGGTGGCCGTGTTTTGCAGCAACAGTCTCGGGTTGGAAAAATCATCCGTCAGAACCGCTTCGTAGTGCGAAAGCACGGCCTGGATGCCGGACTGATAGCGCTGAAACGTTGCCTGGTCTGCAACACGCACAACGTGAAACGAATCGCTCATGCGCTAATCCTCCGTGCTTTTTGGAGCATTCGGCGCGCTGTCTCCAAGGTGGTCGCGAATCCGCTTCAGCAATTCGGTTTCGTTTAAGCGCGCCAGTTGCTCCTTTGTTTCCAGAATGCCGGTTTCGGCTTTTTTGCGCTTGCCGTCTTTTTTGTTGGCCGATTCATCGGGTGAGGGCATGCGCTTCAAAATCCAGTCAACGGCCCAGATTTGATCCTTGAAATTATCGGAAGCCAACGCTTCGTCAATCACCTGTAAGGCCTTCTGGTAGCGATCTCCGAGCGCATTGAGAAAGCCTTTGAGTTTGGGCAGGATGCCCGGCTTAGTGGTTTTTGGCTTGCGGGAGTTCATGCGCAATCCTTTCTGCCTGACGCACTTTGCAGAGATAGGCCCGATGATCCTCGGCGGGTCTACTGATGCGGCGCGTGTATTCGCTGACAAACAGTTGTGCCCGTCGCAGCATTTTGCCGTTGGGCAGCTCAACCTTCGTTCCGGCCAGCCATTGCTCCATTGTGGCGGGTAGCAAACAACCATCGGGTAATTGCTGTTTGAAGAGCGCTTTTTGCTTACAGCGTTTGCAGCGTTTTTTGTACAACAAGACCGATTCTTGCGACAGCACTCTTGTTTCGAGCGTTTTAAAAAACAGGCTTTCACAGTTGTCACATTGCAGTGGCATCACACCGTCCCCTTTCAAAGCGTAAAAATAGAAGCCTCACGCGTCTCGAGCCGCATGAGACCGGGAGCAACCAGGCCCGATCGATTTAGGAGTGTAGAGTCAGTACGAAAGTTTTAAATCCCGTGGACACGCTCTAGTATGCCATAGTCGTTTTTAAAACCATAGAGATCAAAATTTATGATTTTTGAAAACGCTGCCCCCGACTGAAGAGATTGCCGCGTCAGCTTGCAATGACAGGCGTAAAGCTCGTTCGCTGCCCGCGTCCTAATCGGCGACGGCGGCGTCGATGAAGGCATCCTCTTCGCTTTGCGACGCTTTTGCTTTGCTGGACGGACTCATCAATTGCATATTTTCAATCATTTCCTCAATCCGCTGGCGCGATTCAGGATTGTGCGTAAATTCTTTGGCCTGGCTGCAGTCGGCAATGGCCTCTTCCAGCATGCCCAGCTTGGCATGCGCCGTACACGAGGCAATCTGGAAATTGACCTGCGTTTCCAGATCGTTGCCGGGGATATGCTCAAACCCCTGGTTCAGGACGTGCAATGCGTCATCATAACGCTCCAGCGCAATGAGGCTGCTGGCCAGGTCAAAATAGGTCTGGTCGTTTTTTGCGTTGCGATCCAGCGACTTTTTGAACTGGTCTATGGCAAATTCGTAGTCTTTTTTGGCTTTAGCCGGGTTCTCCTTGGCCTGTTGAGCGCTGTGTACCTTTAGTGAGCCTCTCAGATGATAGGTATCCGCGCGATCAGGCGCCAGTTCCTCCAGCTCTTTCTGCTCTTGCTG
>CAZXUP010000201.1:0-5530 GCA_964643815.1 uncultured Vampirovibrionales bacterium | reverse complement strand
GGCGTTGGGTTCGGTCAGGCCATAGGCGCCCAGCGTACCGCTGCCCAACCCTGGCAGATATTTCTGCTTTTGAGCCTCGTTGCCGAAGAGATAAATGGGCATGCACACCAACGATGTGTGCGCCGCAAAGCTGAGTGCCGTGGAAGCGCAGACGCGGGCCAGTTCTTCAACCGCGATGGCGTAGCTGAGGTAATCGGCTCCACCGCCGCCGTATTTTTCGTCAACGGGCAGGCCCATCAGGCCCATCTCGGTCATTTCCTGAAAAGTCTCTACGGGAAAGCGGCAGGTCTTGTCGATTTCGGCGGCCCGAGGTTCGACGTTGGAGACGGCAAACTCGCGGACCATATCCCGAATCATCCGTTGCTGTTCGGTCAGGCCCCATTTGTCCTGGCTGACGTCAATCGTTACCGCCATCCTGTTCTCCTCCATCAACAAATGTCATTCGCAATATCGTGCCGTTAATTGGTCGTCAGGGCTTTTCCCCAAGCGATTGTACTATAAATCCAGAGTGGCTAACGTGAGATTTGTCATTGTGATGCTTGTCGCATTGACGACAGGACTTTTTTTGAGAGCATGAATTGTAATGAACGGTAAGTGGAGTTTCAAGGAAAAAACAAATGATTGATTCCGTTGCTTCTGTACGTTTTCAAGGTAAGCGGTACGATGCCATGAAACAGCGCACTAAAGACCAGGCGCTGGTGCCGTTTCATGTGGCATTTACCCGGCTCAAGCCAGAACTGGAGAAAACCGTGACCGCCTCGGGACAAACGGGCTGGGAGCTTTACCTGGTGGTGCAAGAGTTGCAGGATGAAGGACACAAACCACGCGAGTTGGCCGCCAAATTTCTCGATCTGTTTTCGGGATCGGATGCGAATCTTACGTCAGATCGCGCCAAGGTGAAAGCGTTTTTGAATTCTTGTTCGTACATTTTTAATTTCAGCGATCGCGGTATTCTGAATCGGTTTCCTGGCCAATCACCAGCACCGGAAGAGCTAAGCCTGACGCAAGATTCCGAAGAAACCAAAAACCATCGTTTTCAATACACAGACTTGCACCGGTTTCTGTTTCAAAAGTGCCCGGACAGGTTTAAAGCAAATACATGATGCTTTTGTCCTCCTATTTGCGTTCAACGGCTGTTCGCGGTTTGATACAAACAGGGTCTTTTAATCAATTGCATTCATTGTGCAGAGGGGTATTTCGCTTATGAGTCGGATTTCATTTGGACAATTTATCACGCCCAATAATCTGCGCCCGGGTATGCTGTACCAGGATGGTCCGGCTGACCAACGCGTGTTTCGTGTGGTCAGCCCCATTGGCGGACCTGAGTTGGTGAAGCAGCAGGTACAAGGACAACCTATGCAGGTTTTGAGTCAAGATGTTTTGGTGGATGTTTTTACACCGGCATTCATGGTGTATAAGCCAGCCGGAAAAGAAACCCGGGTGATGTCCTTCGAACCGGAAACGCAGACGGCCATGACCAGCATGCAACTGAACGAGAAGCGAGCAACGTTTGATCGCAGGAATGAGCTTTTGACGGTCAGCCTTTAATCCGGCTCCAATCATCCAGGCTGGATGTTTCTTTATCATTCGCCGGTCTTGCGGTAAAATCGCCCTGTTAATACGGGTGCAACTGGAAAGGCGGGTTTAAAGATGAGTCAGGCAGTCAAGGGTAGAACACGGTCTGAAGCGGCGTTTGAGGAAGCCCGCCAGGTGTTGCCGGGTGGCGTTAACAGTCCGGTTCGGGCGTTTCGCTCGGTGGGGGGCAACCCGGTTTTCATCGAACGCGCCAAGGGTGCTCATGTGTGGGATATCGACGGCAATCGTTATGTCGATTACGTGGGTACCTGGGGGCCAGCCATTTTGGGGCATACGCATCCGCAGGTGATCAAGCGCATTCAGGATGTGGCCGAATCGGGCACCAGCTTTGGCGCACCCACACTGATAGAAACCGAGTTGGCCCGGCTGGTGATTGAACTGGTGCCATCCATCGAGAAAGTTCGCTTCGTCAACTCCGGCACCGAGGCCGTGATGAGCGCCATTCGTCTGGCGCGGGCGTACACGGGCCGCACCAAGATTATCAAGTTTGAAGGCTGCTATCACGGCCATTCGGACTACCTGTTGGTGAAAGCGGGTTCCGGTGCAGCCACGCATGGTATCCCGGATAGCGCGGGAGTCCCGGCCAGCACGGCCTCCGAAACCTTAACCGCCGGGTTCAACAACCTGGAATCTGTCCGAAAGCTGTTGGAAACCAATCCCAAGCAGATTGCAGGCATTTTGATTGAACCCGTGGCGGGCAACATGGGTTGCATTCCGCCGGAACCGGGTTTTCTGGAAGGCTTGCGCAAGCTGGCGGATGAATCGGGCGCATGCCTGATTTTCGATGAGGTCATGACCGGTTTCAGAGTCGCGTTGGGCGGCGCACAAGAACGTTACGGCGTCACGCCCGATATTACCTGTCTGGGCAAAATTATTGGCGGTGGTTTGCCGGTGGGTGCGTACGGCGGCAAAAAAGAAATTATGGCCTGCGTTGCGCCGGAAGGCCCGATGTACCAGGCGGGTACGCTCTCGGGCAATCCCCTCGCCATGGCCGCCGGTCTGGAGACCCTGACGCTGCTCAAACAGCCGGGTGTGTATGAGCAACTGGAAAAAATGACCGCGTTGTTGGGTGCCGGTTTGGCGGAGATTTGCCGTAGCAAGAACATTCCGCATGTCATTACGCAAGTCGGCTCGATGACGACGCTGTTTTTTACCGAAGGACCCGTGAAGCATTACGACGATGTATGCAAGTTCGATCGGGAGCGCTTCAATCGGTTCTTCTGGGGCATGCTGGATAACGGCGTGTATTTGGCGCCCTCGCAGTTTGAAACCGGTTTTGTGTCGCTGGCGCATACTGAAGATGATATTCGCCAAACCCTGCAAGCGGCGGAAAAAGCGATCTCCTGAGTTTGATTGTTATCAGACGACCTTCATCGCCAACGAGATGCAGATGAGCACCATCAACATCATGCCGCTTAAAAATGTCCATTCGGCAAACAGTTCGATTCGGTGAAGTCGTTTCTGTTTGCGTTCACGCATGGCGATGTAGGCGCAGAACGTTGAGAGCAGGAAGAGCAGCGTATCAACGGCCAACAGGTGATCACGCATGAGCACGGTTTTTCGCAAAATCGGATCGGTGCTGAGAATACCGATGACGGCCAGGCACACCGCAATCATCTGGCATGACGACGTCAACACGTAAACAGACACATCCTCGTCGGATGAGGCATGTCTGGGCCAAAGAACCGGCAACCAGCGCATGAGTGCAATCCTTTTACTGAAAACCCTCAGGCTTATTCTATAGCCTTCTTTCAGCGCCGGTCTCAATTGCCCAATCAGACGATATGAGCACTAGATGGAAGTGGTGCCGAACGGCATTCGCTTGGCCTGTTTGGCCGGAATCAAAATCTCGTTGGCAATGTTCTTCAGAAACAGCAGCGCTTCCAGGTCGCGGTTGATTGCGGCTTTGAGCGCCTGCATGTCTTCCACCGACATATCATAAACCTCTGCGCCCAGCAGGCCTTGCTGCTCGTTCCAGAACTTTTTATACAGCGTCTGCGAACGCTCGGAGTAGCCTCTCATGCCCGAGCGAAACGCCAGCCAGTGGTGCAGTTGATGCGAGAGGAAACCGACCGTAAACAACGGTCGTGTGAGGACGAACACGCCGTGATCGAAACGGCAGTTCGTCTTGTCGCCTTGGTAGCCCTTCAGATGAGAGGAAAGGTTTGCCTGAAACTTCAGAAACTGCTGAAGCCATTGATAGCGTTTGCCGGATACGGGCGGAATAAAGCCGGGTTCAAAGCCCAACAGCCAAAGTACGAAATTGCTGAGCAACGCGTTGTGAACCACGTAAACCGGTGTGTTGAGGCGTTCGATAAATGTTGCCAGATCGGCTGGATTGCGATAGAACGCTCTCACCGCACACCGGGCGGAATTGGCAATTTGTTCGGCCTGTTGCCGGGTTTCCGCGACCAGCCGGAAGGTGTCCACGACCGGATGGATCGGGTTGGCATGACCCACATGTTTTGAATTGGCGACCACGTGTAAAACTCCCACAACCGGGCTGTCCCTATTACCCTATTAATAATAGCGCCCTTGCCTTATTGTCCCCTTTGTACAGCGAAGTCCGTCGCAAATGAAGTAAGCGGTTTTTGCGTTTAGCGATTATTTGGTTTAGCCTATGTCCGTCCCTGTGTTTGCATAAAAACAAGCATTTGGATTCTTGTGCGGGGTTTTTTACAAATATTATAAAAACAGGCTAAAGTGCGCTGTTATGCTGGTTGTGGCTGCTGCTTGCTTCCACGCGCCACATCATAAGCCAGTTTGCCCAACCAGGCATTTTCCAAAGCCACTCCGGCGGCCTTCATGAAACCCAGGCCGCTGCGTTTAAACAGCCCACCCAGCCAGCGGCAGAAGCGATAGTAGAAGAGGTAGGTAAAGCCACCTTTAACACCGGCAACCGCCGCGTCTTTCACGTTGTCCTGCTGGGCGATATCCGAGAACGTATTGGCTTTCAGCATGGTGAGATCATTCAAAAACTTGCCCAACCCCCGGGTTGCGGAAAGCGTCATGCGCTTCTTCAGGAAATCGGTGATGATTGGCAGTTTGAACAGGTTAAACAATTCATCCTTGGCGTTGTTGAAGTGATCGACCACTTCGCCGTTCTTCATGTTTTGGGGGTTCCGCAGCACTTCTTCAAATTTGTCGTAATGATGGAATACCGCGGATGTCTGGCTCGGGTCTACTTTGTTGTTCAGGTGGCGGCCCAACTTGCCGGAGAGATACGATAGCAGTGAACCTGCGGTGAGCGAGAACAAGATCCCTGGTAGTCCGGTGCCGATGGGCAGAGATAACAGCAGCGGGACAATGCGAGTAAAGAAAATGCTGCCTGCCTTGCGCGCATTATGGCGAAAATGGCTTGGCTCTTTTCTTTTGGCGTTTCCGTCCGCGCTTTTTTTACCCCCTACGCCGTAGATTTCGAGTGTATCGAGAAAGCCCTTCAGGTCGTAACGTTTGCGTCTTTCCGGGTCTTTCAGGGTTGCGTAAGCTTCGCTGATTTCCTTGAAGCGCTCTTCCGCTTTCGGATTGTCCGGGTTTCGATCCGGGTGATGCTCAAGGGCCAGTCGCTTATACTCTCTCCCGATCTCCTCGTCCGAGGCATTCCGGGAGACGCCAAGCGTGGCGTAGTAATCCTTTTTGGCGTTTGAACCGAACAACGGGCGAACCTCGGAGCGCGCGCCAAACTGCGCTGCCGCCGGAAGCGGGTATTTTCCCCTCGGTTGTCCTGTCTGGATCGGTTGCATGATGGCATCCATTTCCCTGGTTGGACCTGCCCATTAAAACCTGCTCAAGCGTCTTTTGTGTGGGGATATTAACAAATATCACGCGGTGCTCACAGTAAATTCTGCTGGTGGTACCAGGCGACGGTTTTGGCCATCCCTTCCCGGTAACCGTAACGGGGCTGGTAACCGGTCAGGCGGTACCATTTCTCCGG
>CAZXUP010000200.1:0-5530 GCA_964643815.1 uncultured Vampirovibrionales bacterium | reverse complement strand
GCCGCCGCCGCCTGCCCTGTCAGCGTCATTAAGATTGAAGAATAGGGCCGCTGAAACCATTGAACAACGGCATGCCAGTTGAGCTTATTGCCTGGATTAACGGCTGTGTCTTAACCGACATTTTTTAACGAGAGGACATACCGCTTTCACTTTTTTTGGCAGCCCGCGCCGCGCCGCTGGCCTGTCCCCCTTTGCGCCCGGCCACCCGTGCTTCTTCCGGTGTAAACTGATGCGCAGTGCCTTTTTGATGGGCTGCTTTTCCGCCTTTGCTGGCAATCTCTTTCTGCTTGTTTTTGTCCATGGATGCAAATCCACGAGTGCTATTCGACATTGACTCTATCCCTCCGAGTTGATACCGGATTGCGTCAACACACAATCACAACTTCCGCAGTAATCCTTGGTAATTTTCAGGCTCAGTAATCCCTGGCACAATGCCTCCAGCCGACCCGATGGCATCCTGAGGCCAACTTATAATGCCGCAGTAAAAAACCCTCTCCAATTGGCGGCTTGGGTAGGGTGCACCCACCCAGCCGGGTAATGAAAAGCACAAGAATAAACGCTAAACTCTTGAATCAGTCCAATCAGCTGCGGGGGCGGAGGAGATCAGAACAGTCGCGGCGCCCGACGGCGCCACTGACGACTTCGACACTTTCGGGCAGGGGGAGTTTCATGCCGACAACAATTGCACGGGTTCAATGGTCTTATCTGCTCCAAATCTTCAGCCTATCGGGCCTGGTTCTGATCTGTTTTTCAGGCAGCCCCGCATGGAGCGAACAAGTTCTCAAAAACCTCAAGCAGGGTGTGGGCGTTTACTTAAGGACGCCGCTTGACGGCAAAACAGCGCAGGTTGGGCAGGTTTTTGAAGGCGTTCTGACAGAAGATCTTCGCTACAAAAGCTGGGTGCTTCCCAAAGGCACAAGCTTGACCGGGCAGATTACCCAGGTAAAGCATTCCAAACGTTTGGGCCGACCCGGTTATGTGGTGCTGGAAGTTCAGGAAGCGGCGCTACCGCATGGGCAGGCTTTCTCCATCGATCCACGCAGCTACCCGCCTCGCCAAAAACGAATTTACCACCCCGAGACACTCACCTTTCCCGAAATCATTTTCCAGCAAATTCCAAGCAGCGCGGCAGGCTTGGGGGCTTCAATCCCCATTCAGGCGAAAGGGAAGGTGGAGCCGCTGGGAGCCTTTCCTATCAGCCTGGGTGTTCGAACCGCTTTAGGCGCAGTGTATGGCCTGGTGCGTCCCGCCTATCGAGGGCAGCCTGTTGCTTATCGTCTTACCCAGGGCGCACTAAACGGAACAGGCATCCCTCGGCTGGTTGGCTTTCTCGGCAAGTACCCAGAGCCAAGATTCAACGCAGGAGACCGGCTTGGTCTTTTCTTCAACCAGGATGCCTTGCGGGATCTGTTTCAGAACACGGTCACCGTGGAAAAGCCGCCTGCGTCTCCGCTTCAACCCGCCATGCTGCCGCCCTAACGCCTGCTCATCACCAGAACGAGAGAATGGCTCAGCTTGCAGATGCGTCAAGCTGTTAAATTCCTCCGTTTAATGACTGGCTTTTTGCTCCGGATTTCAGTATAGTCTATCTCATTGAGTGGCTACCGGATTGATAGGATAGGAGTATTTTTGTGAGCAAGTTTGGCTTTGCCGGGCTGTTATTAATTGGTTTTGCCTGTGCCGGAATGTTGAATGGCGCTGGTGCCGAACAGGTTTTACAGTCGTCCGATGACTTCCTTCAGATGACCATGACGACTGGCTTTGATACGGGAAGACCGCATTATGGCGACGCTTTTGAAGGTGTCTTAAACGAGTCGTACCGGTATGAAGACAAGGAAATTCCCGCCGGTACAATTTTGAAAGGGCATGTCAACCGGGTTCACCATTCCTACTCGTTTGCACTACCGGGCTACGCGGTATTCAATGTTGAAGAAGCCGTGCTGCCTTCTGGCGAGCGTCGCGAATTTGCCCAGGATGCAGCGGAAAGTAGAAAAGTCATGCACCCCAAGGCCAAAACCCACAAAAAACTCATCAAATCCGCCATTCCGTTTTCGCTGGTCAGCATGAGCGACGCGCTTCCGTTAAAGCTGGCTACCAGCCTAACGCCAATGCAAATTGCGCCTATTTCGTTGGCAGCCCGTGTTGTACTAGGAACCGCCCTGGAAGCAACCAAAAAAGAAAAGGAATGGCACGAGGAAAAGGATCATCCGGTACAAACACGGATTGGACACGGCGTTTTGCGTGGCACCGGTCTGACGGGAGCCTATTATTTCATTCACCCTTCACCAGAGCCGAATCTGAAAACCGGAGCCGTCGTTCCGCTGCGTTTTAAAAAAGAAGAACTGGCCGATCTTTTCAAAGCTGTCAATCACACGACCGCTGAAGCCAAGCCCGTTGAGCTGGAACCGATAGAAAATGAAGGACAGGGTTTCGGTCAGGTTTATGGCAAGTTTCCCCAAACGCAACCCGCTCAAACCTCGGATACGCCTGCCCAATAGTTGGCCTGGATTCCCGCCTTCGCGGGAATGACAGAATTTCGCTGGATATTAGCGGTCCCGTCTTGAGTGCTCTCAGGTTGTTTGGTACGCTAAGACGCATCCAGGCAACAGGGGGAGTTGAATATGACAGTCACGGTGACTTCGGTGACGCAGCAACCGTATCGGCAAATCATTCAAACACCGGGTCATGCCATTTTTGCAGATGTAACCCCGGATAAGGGCGGGCAGGACACCGCACCGGATCCGCACCAGTTGTTGCTGGGCGCTTGGGGAGCCTGCACCAATATGACCTTGCAGATGTACGCCAATCGCAAGGGCTGGCCCCTCGATGAAGTGGTGGTTACCCTGAGCGAAACCAAAGCGGCGAACACACCCAGTAATAAACCATTGATTGAGAAGAATATTCAGCTTCGCGGCAATTTGACGCAGGATCAGGTAGACACCCTGAAAAGGGTGGCGGAGAAATGTCCGGTTAATCAGCTGATCATGAAAGACAAGGATGTTCAGAGCCGAATGAATTTAATCCATTAACGATTTCCCGACCTATTCTTCCCATTCCGTCAATTCGCTTTCCGAGCGCCCTGCCCGGCGGAAGCGTTTACGCCGAAAGAATGGCTCGTAGTCATCCTCTTCGGCCATCTCTTCAAACCTGAACAATTCATTGGCCGATAATGAACTGTCAATGTCCTCGTCCAGGTCTTCCGTAAAGTTGTCGAGGTCCTCACCATACACATCCATGCTTTCGGTGAAAACATCAATGTCATCCTGATCCGATCGGTCGGCACGCACATCAATCAGATCCACCGACTCGTCACCGGCAATGGCATCATCGCTGAGGTACGGGTTTTCCTCTTTCTCAATGACGGTATCGGCCTCCGCGTTCTCATCGTAGTCCAAACCACTGCCCGGTGCTTTGGCTTCCGGAAACTCCTCCTCGTCATAAAACGGGCCTGTATAAACATGCTCCGAAGCGCCGCCTTGCCGCGCAGGTTCATCGGAATGCAGATCGAGGAAATGAACATCCTCTTCGGACTGCCGGTAGTGCCTGGGCAGTTCGGCGCCGACTTCGGGGCCTTCACCACTGATGATATGGCCAATAGACGCCAGACCGGCACGTTCAGGCTCAGTGTAGTAACTGCCGAGAACGTCTGTGGTTTTTGAACCGGTTTTGCCTGAGCCGGCTCGATGTACGCCGCTCAGGCCCCGGGCTTTCCCGAACTTGCAGAACCCTCTGTTGTCGCTGTCTCTGAAGACGTTCCTGCATGGACGCTTTCAACAATTTGCTTGAAGTTCGCAAGACTTTCATCCACCATGGCCTGCGGATTGCTGAATATATCGGCAACCGCGCCACCAATGACACCGGCTGGGGGTTCGTACTGGATGGTGACATTCACATGGGTAGTGTCCCAGGCCACCTCATCAAAGCGCACCGCTCCCTGGACACCCACATCCGGCTCGGACACCGTGTGCCATGAGATCAGCTTGTTCGGCTCATCGCCGTCCACTTCCGCATCCCACTCCACGGCTTGTCCCAGTGGTCCGTTCACAACCCAATGCCATCGATTATCGCCCTGGCGGGTTACGCTTTTAACCGGCTTCATGAAACTGGACAAGTTTTCAAACGCATGCCAGTAGCTATAGCACACACTGGCTGGCGCATTCACTGCAATACTGCTTTTCAAACGTTCTGCCATAATGACCCGTCCCTTTCTGCACGACTGTTGCACTACGTACACTTATCTTTCGGGAGAATAAAAGCACCTTCAAGGCTGAGCTTCAGCCAATTCCGCAAGAAGCTTCGGTCTTTCTTGCAAGTGACAGAGTATCAGTGCACGCCAACTCCTCACAATTCCCCACGTGTCTAAGAGACCCTTCCAAGTCCCCACTCTTTTCTTTTACGGCGATTTAGCATACACTCCGGTTATGACAATGGCTGCGCTATCCCCAAACGAGCTGTTGCTCTTTTTTGTCGGCACATTTGTGTCGTTGTTTTCGATTGTCGATCCGCCGATGGCGGCACCGTTGTTTGTGACACTGACGGAAGGCGCAACATCCGAGCAACAGGAGAAGCTGGCGCGGCGCGCATCAACGTATGCTTTCATGATTTTGACGCTCTTTTTCGCCACCGGCAGTTTGATTTTGAACTTTTTCCAAATCTCAATCGACGCGTTGCGGATTGCGGGCGGCTTGATGATTCTTTCGTCGGCCTACGGCATGCTAAACAAACAGGAAAACCTGGGACCGGACGAACAACGCGAAGCCCAGGCCAAGGCCGTCAGCCATGAGGATTTGGCGTTTTCCCCATTGGCGATGCCCATTTTAAGCGGGCCGGGTGCGATTGCGGTGATTATCGGGATGACAACCAACGCCGGAAAATCACCGGTAAACTACCTGGTGATTCTGCTCGCCATTCTCGCTGTCTGCGTCAGCAGTTATTTTACGATGCGTCTTTCAGGCACCATCATGAGCCGGATGGGTTCGACAGTGGTGAAGTCGTTTACGCGAATTATGGGCTTTATTTTGCTGTGCGTGGGCGTACAGTTTATGGTGAACGGCATTACCCCGCTACTGGTAAAAGCCTTGGCTACCTCTACGCCCTAGGATGCGTCTCAAACAAAAAGAAAAGGCCTCCGGATTGGGAAGCCTATTGTTCATCACCTTTTTTGTAGTTGTTTTGGAAAAAATGCAGGGCCGTTGTTCGGCAGGTTGCCGAGAGTTAACATTCAGTTAAGAACAACGCCCTATGGCTAGACCCCTTTAAGTTTTCAAGCAAACAAACCGTAGACCCGTATTTACTGCCAAGTATTACTATTGGCACCCACATCGAAATCCATTGGATTCCAAGTGTATTGTCTTTGCTCATCCATTAAAGTAAATAGGATGTGAGCAATTGTTACGAGACTAATATCGACCATCCTCTAAAACCCTGTGATAGCAAGCCTTTTCATTTTTCACCCACACGCCCTCCTTCAGCCGGATGATCCTGTCTAAAAGTCAGCGTCAAAGGCTTCCCCTCCCGATCAAAAGGCTCT
>CAZXUP010000199.1:0-5644 GCA_964643815.1 uncultured Vampirovibrionales bacterium | reverse complement strand
GTTACAGATAAAAATCGGACTGTATCCAGAGTGATTCTTTGCAAAAAAAAGACCTCATTAATCTGAGGTCGATCCAATTTTTAGGTTGGGAGTGAGGGGGAAAGTGAAAGATTTAAGAGTTAATACTAACTGCAATCGGTATCCGATTGAGTTGATGATAGTAGAGTATCGCTTCAAGTCATCAATGCAACCTTTTCCAAGAGAAAACCGCTGCAGAGTTTACAAACTTTTACATTTAGTGTGTAAATTACACTAAATAGCAGGCTTTAGGGTTTCCACCGCCTAAGCATTCAAAGCCTACTCCTGTAAAGTAAAAACGACCCGGCGCTTATTGACAAGTCTCTTAAAAACCGTTCATTCCGGAGAGTGCCTGAACGCAGGCTAAGTGTGTTTTTCACACGGGATGGCACGGCTAGAGCTTCCAGGCATTGATGGCAAAAGAGCGTCGCCTGTAGTAAAACAGTGTGGATATCCCTAATCAGGGCAGCGTGTTATGGATTTTTCGGGAAAAACGATTGCACTGGGCATTACGGGTGGCATTGCCGCTTACAAGGCTTGCGATCTGATTCGCGAATTATATCGGCGTGGTGCGCAGCGGGTGATTTGTATCATGACGCCTTCCGCCGAGGCCTTTGTTACGCCGCTGACCTTGCAGGCGCTCAGCCGTCAGCCGGTTTATACCTCTGAGTTATCGGTGGATGACTCCGGTGTTCCCATCCATATCGTGCTGGCCCAGCAGGCGGATGCTTTGGTGATTCTGCCCGCCACAGCCGATGCGATTGCGAAACTAAGCCACGGCCTGGCCGATAACCTGATTACCACCACCGCCATTACGTTTACCGGCAAACCTGTGTTGATTGTCCCCGCGATGAACACCCGCATGTGGGAGCATCCGCTGACGCGCGAGAATGTGGCAAAACTCCGCCGCCTGCCAAACTACAAAGTGATCGAACCATGTGCCGGGCATCTGGCATGCGGTGAGACGGGCGATGGGCATCTGGCCGATCAGGAAACGATTTTACAGGCGATTTACCGGGCCGTACATCCCCAACGGGCTTTGTACTCCGGCGTTCGAGCCATTGTGACGGCAGGGGGTACGCAAGAGCCAATCGATCCGGTGCGGGTGCTGTCCAACCGAAGCTCCGGCAAGATGGGCCTGGCGCTGGCGGATGAGCTGCATGCGATGGGTGCGGAGGTCACGCTGATCACCACCCGTTTACCCGAAAGCAGGCCGTACAGCCTGGTGTCCGTGCAAACGGCTAACGAAATGCGCGAGGCTTTAAACGCTCGTTTCGACGAGGCGGATTTGCTGTTGATGGCGGCGGCGGTGTCCGATTTTACCGTGGCCGAGCCTGCCGAACGAAAAATCAAGCGCGAAGGCGTGCCTGAAATGCAACTGGACCTGACGGCCAACGCCGATATCCTGGCCGAACTGGGTGCGCGCAAGCGTCCGGGGCAAGTGCTGGTTGGCTTTGCGGCGGAATCGAATAACTTGCTTGAAAACGCGAGCCAAAAGCTGCGCCGTAAAAACCTGGATGCGATCATCGCCAATGATATCAGCCGCGCCGATATCGGGTTTGAATCGGATGAAAACGCCGTGACGCTCTTGTTTCCCGATACCGAACCTATTGCATTGGAACAGGCGCCTAAACCACAAATTGCCCGACAGGCTCTTTGTTATTTGCGGGAATGTTTGCCTGCCGAAAAAGGTTTACTGGCAACAGTTCTCGGTTAAGTTCTAGTCAGGCTGCTGCTGGCTTTTTTTAAACTCGTCCAGAATGGCCTGTTTGACAGCCTGTTTCAGGCAATCCACTTGGTTGCTGTCACCTCGAACATACGTATCGCGTTCCGGGCCCGTCAATACAACGTAAGGAACCTCTTCCCGGACTGCCTCATCCTGAATCCCGAGAGCCGAGGTGGGTACGATTTCTGGCGGGGAGAAGAATAGACCCTGTTTTTTATTCTCCTTGAGGAGTTGTTCACGAATTTCCCCGGCAGCAAGAACCGCTGGTTTTTCTAATTCCCAAAAGTGTTTTGGAGGAGGGGGCTGATGCACAGGCGTCACACCAGCAAATTGGATGGACATAGTTGCTGCTCCAGTTGACGATAAACCCACAACGAACCGTGGTTCTATAATAAGGCATTTCAACGCAGCGTGATGTTAGTTTGAAACGTTTTGTTGCAATTTTTGAAACAGGTTTAATAGTTATTTTTTGCGGCTTACGTCATGTGTTTTTGCAAACCGGTTGGCGGTTCGGGCTACTTTCAGAACAAACCCCAGAAGGCTCTGCTCAACACCGAGGCTAAACGACTTCCACTGAGGGACATCCGTCGCATGGATTTTCTGATCGCTGCCCACCACGCGGATGTGCGCATTCAGCCGGTTGGAAAAGTACTTGTCGCCAGAGTCGAGATCATGAACCCGTACCAGATCATTGACAATGTCGACCCGGACTTTTTCGTCCGGCCAGCGTTTTAGCAGCGTATTCAGCAGATCGGCCCGCTTCTTGAGTGTGCCGTATTTTTTCCAGCCGTACACGTCGATAATGTTGTTTTTGTCGATTTTGACCGTAGCGCCAAAGCGAACAGGCAGCATCAAGCATCCCCTCCAATTCAATTGTTGACAAAGCGAGCCAGCTTTAGGCTTGTGCAGCCAGGGCGGGCAGTACATCGATGAAGGCCGGTTCAATTTTCTGCGGAATCAGGCCGATGCCATGCCCACGCCACAGCAGCAGCTTGACGGCCTTGCGGATTTCAACATCGGCATCCAGCGTCATCTCGTTGACGTACATACCGACAAACTCGTCCGCCTTCCGGCGATCCAAACCACGGGCAAATTCCATTGCATAATCCAGCGCTTCTTCGCGGTGCTTTAAGCCGTGCTCAATGCTGCGCTTCAGCACGCGGCCAATTTTTTGAATCAGCTCATCACCCAGATCCAACCGGATGGCGTTGCCGCCCAGGGGCAGCGTGAGGTTGGTTTCTTCAAACCACCATTCTCCCAAATCCACTACCTTGGTAAAGCCTTCTTGCTGATAGGTCAACTGGCCTTCGTGGATGATCAGACCGGCTTCAAACTCGCCTTTTTCAACCCGTTCCATAATCTGATCAAACGGAACCACTTCGGTTTTCAGCTCAGGCTCCCAGATTTTGAGCGCCAGATAGGCCGTGGTCAGTTCGCCCGGAATGGCCACGGTGACGTTTTTAAGCGCTTCCTTGGTAAACGGTTTTTTGGCAATCACCACCGGGCCATATTTATCGCCAATGCTGGAGCCGACATTCAGCAGGCCGTATTTTTCGTACACCTTGGCATAGGCGTGGTACGAAATAGCGGTGAGTTCGTAGGTGCCTTGCATCGCTTCGCGGTTCAGCGTTTCGATGTCGGTGAGCGTGTGGGTGAAGGTCAACCCTTCGGTGTCGATTCTGTCTTTGGCCAACGCCCAGAACATGAACGCATCGTCGGAATCCGGGCTATGGGCTACGCGGATAACATCAGGGGCGGCTTTTGGGGCGGTCATGGGCAAAATATCCTCTCGATGACTGACAATCTCTACGTATACTCTACTCCAAAGACAATGGAACTTGAAGCAAAGCATTGATTGTAACAGAGTGTTTTCTTGTCATTCCCGCTTCTCTTCTGTCATTCCCGCGAAAGCGGGAATCCATTGTCAGCAATAGACGCAGAATCTGAAAGCATTCATAAATCTGTTTCTGCGCAAAATGGATTCCCGCTTTCGCGGGAATGACAGTGTAACGTCTACCAACCCTATCTAAGGCCAGCCTGCTGGCCGCTTTCGCGGGAATGACAGAGGGTGCTAGGCCGTGCTTTCCTCTACAGCAGTTAGATTTGACTTGAAGCCGGGGTTATTAAAAGAGAGCAGGCCCTTGTTGTGTTTAAAGCTTTGCACGTGCTTGCAGGCGTCAATGCACTCGCCGCAGTTAAAGCAGCCATCAAACTGCCCCACCTTCAAGCCGCCTGTCAACGTTCCGTCGCGTGGGTCGATATCCACCGGACAGACTGTCTGGCAAGCCTGGCAGGTTTTGCATTGAGTTTCTTTATTGCCCGAAAAACCGATTTCCATCGGACGCCAGCGGCTGTTCTCGTGATACGCCGAAACCGACTGGGCCATGCCGTAGGGGCAGCAGGTCCGGCAGAAGTCATGCCCGGCGTACAGCAGAAACAACCCGATCAGCATAAACAGTCCATTGCCCCACACCAGCGCGATATGCGGATGTCCGCTGGCGTATTGGGCTAATACAAAATCCGGCGGAATGACATAAAAGCACAGCAGCAGGCTGAAGCTGATTGTAATCAGTCCGGCCACAAAGGGCGATAGCCAGGTGAACAGCGTCTGGCTCCAAGGGGCTTTGCGAAATAGGCGCTTCATCCAGAGTGGTTTTGCTTCGCGGCCCACCAGCGCCCGGATGCCGGTGGTCCATTCGGTGAGTGTGTTGTGCGGGCAGGTCCAGCCGCAAAATAGCCGTCCCCAAATTAAAGAGATGACCCCAATCAGGATGACGGCGCCGTAAAACCCGATGGGCAGCCACATCAGCGTGTTGAACTCAAACGGCAGGTGTTCGCCCATGAATACCAGCCGTTGATGCAGCATATCAACCCGGAAGATATCCAGTGCTGGGCCAAAAAACACGAGCGCCCAGAACAAGGGCTGGATGAGCTTGCCGCGCAGCGCGTGGTAGCGGTATTTGACGACGTTGCCGGAGTGTTTCATGCGTTTCCTGATGGGGCGTTTGTTGTTTGGCTTGATGTGCTGATCGTAACCGGAAATCATCGGTTCGCCAATGCGTTGTCTTAAAAGCCGTTCAGAAGTTTTGCTGGCCGGGTAAGACGACCCTAGCCACCTGTCGAATTTATTTTGGCTTCGAAAGTACGGTATAGTCGGCCAGAACTTTGAATATCCGGAAACAGCCGGGTTTACGCTCCCAGGCATTTACAAGTGAGGAGACATGGGTTCTGAGTGACCCGGTCGGCATTGGGATGGGAAAGGATTTTCGGAATATGAGAATTGCACAGGTTGCGCCTTTGTGGGAACTGGTACCGCCGCAAACATACGGTGGGACGGAACTGGTGGTTTATAACCTGGTGGAGGAAATGGTTCGACAAGGGCATGAAGTCACCCTGTTTGCGGCGGAAGGGTCGATGACAAGCGCTAACCTGGTAGCCTGTGCGCCCATGGGATTACGAACCATGGAAGAGGATTTCAAGAAAGACAAAACCCATTGCACGGTGATGAGCTATGAGCTGAAACTGTTGCAAGAAGTGTTTTCCCAGGCGCATCGATTTGATGTGATTCATAACCATGTGGGGTTTCAGGCGTTGCCGTTTGCCAATTTCGTCCAGACCCCGGTGGTCACAACATTGCATAACGCGCTCAGCCCCCAGCCGGTTCACGATTTATACATGAAGAATGCGCACCTGCCATGCATTTCCATCAGTAATTACCAGCGAAAGCTATGGCCAGGCCTGAACTATGCGGCGACGATTTATCATGGGATCGACATGGCGCGCTTTCAGCCATCATTTGCGCATGAGGGAAAAGAATATCTGGCATTTCTGGGACGGTTGTCGCCCGAAAAAGGTCCGCACCATGCCATCCGTATCGCCAAGGCATTGAACATGCCGCTG
>CAZXUP010000198.1:0-5645 GCA_964643815.1 uncultured Vampirovibrionales bacterium | reverse complement strand
GTAACAGAAGGCCCGTTGACCGCTGCCGTCGCTTCTGAGCACGATATCTTCTCCACGGATCAGATTTCCGACGAAATCAGCAAAAACCCGACCGTCATCCAGGCGCATGCCGGGGCCGTAGGTATGAAAAATGCGGGCGATTTTGACCGGGAGATGATGTTGGATAGACCAGGCAGCGCATAGCGCTTCCCCTGCCCGCTTGCTTTCGGCATAGCACGCCCGTGGCGCCAGAGTGCCTATCGTACCCATATCCGTTTCCCGGACAGCTTTTCCGAAGACGGACGTGTCTCCATAGACCTCTCCGCTGCTAAGATAGAGTATACTTTCCGCTTCGACTTGGAATGCCAATGCCAGGAGTTGATCTGTTCCAATTGTGTTGGCGCGAAGGGTGCCCAGAGGGTCTTGCATATAATGCACTGGGCTGGCCGGGCTGGCCGCATGTACGATAAAGTCCGGCCGGATATCAAGCGCCATCGGCGCGCTAATATCCGCTGTTATGAGTTGGAGTTCCTTTACATCCTGATACGCGGCAAATACCTGACGGGCTTTACCGGTATTGCGGCTCAATCCAATAACCCGGACTGGCTCGGAAAGCTTTTTATTGAGAAATAACAAGGCTTTAGCCAGGTATGCGGGCAACATGCCACTAATTCCAGAAATCAGGACCGTTTTCCCGCTGAGTCTTTCCCAGGGCAAATCTGTTTGTGCAATTTTCTCGAAGTCGCTTTGTGTAATTCGGTTTTCCAGGCCTGTAAAGCGAGGCATTGTTTGATATACCTTGATCTTCAGAAGGAAGTATCCCCGAAGAGTCCTAAAAATAGGGCTTTAATCCCAGGGTGCGGTAACAAGCTTAACACAATACATAAAACTGTCCTTGAATGGATACCATTACATGATACAATCTCTGACACATTGGCGTGTCATACGTCCGTTCATGGCTTATTTCAAGATATTTATTTTTAAGACATTTTAAATGACTTTATCGCAAGCCTCCCGCGTGGAAACGCTTCGTCACCAGATACTTGATCTGGTAAAGGAGTATACAGAAACGGCTTTTCCTGCCCAGGACTTTGTTCCTGGCCTGAGCCCGGTGCCTATTTCCGGACGCGTTTTTGATAGCGAAGAGGTTTGTGCGCTGGTGGATTCTTCTCTGGACTTTTGGCTGACCACGGGCCGCTTTGCCGAGGCGTTTGAACGACGTTTTGCCCAGTGGATGGGTGTACGGCATGCTTTATTGGTTAATTCGGGATCGTCGGCTAATCTGCTTGCCTTAAGCTGCCTGACTTCCCCGTCTTTGGGGGATCGCCAGCTAAAGCCCGGCGATGAAGTCATTACCGTGGCGGCGGGTTTTCCAACCACCGTGAATCCTATTATTCAGAACCGGTTGCTGCCGGTTTTCCTGGATATTGATATTTCGACCTACAATATTGACGTGGCGCAGTTGGAAAATGCGATTACTCCCAAGACCAAGGCTATCATGCTGGCCCATGCCCTTGGGAATCCTTTCAACCTGGGTGTGGTGAAGGCAATAGCAGACAAATACAATCTGTGGCTGATTGAAGACTGTTGTGATGCGGTAGGGGCCACGTATCAAGGACAAAAAGTGGGTACGTTCGGTGACCTGGCTACGGTCAGCTTCTATCCGGCGCACCACATCACCATGGGCGAAGGGGGTTGCGTATTGACCAATTCCCCGATGCTCAAGAAGCTGGTAGAGTCATTCCGGGATTGGGGGCGCGATTGCTGGTGTCCACCGGGTCACGATAATACGTGTGGCAAACGGTTCTGCTGGAGCTTGGGACAGTTACCGGGGGGGTATGATCATAAATATATTTATTCTCATATCGGTTACAACTTGAAACTGACCGATATGCAAGCGGCAGTGGGGTTGGCCCAGCTTGATAAATTGCCGGATTTCATTGAGACTCGGAAACGAAATTTCGACCTGCTTTACAAGGGGCTGCAAAAGGCTACCGACTATCTTGTCCTGCCCGCGGCTACCCCGGAGAGTGAGCCCAGTTGGTTCGGTTTTCCAGTGCGGGTTAAGGAAACCGCATCTTTTAGTTGCAATGAAATCGTTACCTACCTGAATGAGCATCGTATAGGAACTCGACAGTTTTTTGGCGGCAATCTTCTGCGTCAGCCGGCCTATCAGAATATCGAGCATCGTATCGTTGGAGAAGACCTGAGAAACAGTGATATTGCGATGACGCAGGTTTTCTGGCTGGGTCTGTATCCAGGGCTGAGTGAAGAGCATATCTCCTATGTGACTCGAGCCATTTTGGATTTTTGTAAGATTCACTAGCGGTAGGGCTTTGCCAGACATGAGTTTGAGTGTCATGGCCCTGATATGGGAAAGCAATAGTGATGCCTATAGCACGGTTAGGACGTATGTTAACAAGTGTGTAAGCTGCTATTTAAGCTCATCCTCAAGCGTGTTAAGATCCCTTTAGTTATTTCATTGATAGCCTGAATTTTATCGGATCTTATGACAAATAGGCCAAGTTTTTCCGTGGAGTGGCGTAATGGATATGTTGTTTTATGAGTACTCACCGCTAGGGGTGTTATTTGGAATTTGCGCTATTATTGGCGCTGTGCTGTTTCTCATTCGCTTCATTATGCAAATGCTCGGGATGGCTGGGGATTTTCACTTCTTTAATGCTGCCGAAATCTCGCACACCGATACCCATATTGGCGATTCGGATGTCAGCTTTAAGCTGTTGTCTTTGCAAGGGGTTGCTGCATTTCTTACGATGTTTGGGTTGGTTGGTCTGGCCATGGAGCAAGGAGAGAATAACGAGCTTGTTTCGGTAGCAGCGGCGACGGCAGCAGGCGTTTTTTCTGTCTGGGTCATCCAAAAGCTGTTTGCAGGCATGGGCAAACTACAATCCACGGGAAATATCGAACTCAATAACGCTATTGGCGCCGAAGGCACCGTATATTTGTCCATTTCAACAACGGCGCGTGGAAAAGTAGAATTAAATATTCAAAATCGCCTCCGCATTGTGGATGCTATTACCGAAGACAGCGAACCGATTGAGACGGGTGCACGGGTTCGCGTGCTCAAAGTGGTTGAATCCAATGTGTTGGTCGTTGAGCCTGTAAGCCGGGCATCTGAAGAAAAAGTATCGTAAGAAGGCAGGAGTCTCTCCATTATGTTCGGAACAATCAGCTTTGCCCTGTTGGCCATTGTGGCTTTTATTGTTTTGGTTGTTACCACACTCATGTTTCTGGCCTCCCGCTACAAGCGGTGCCCGTCCGATAAAATTCTGGTGATTTACGGTAAAGTCGGCGAAGGACAATCCTCCAACTGTATTCATGGTGGTGGAGCGCTCGTATGGCCGCTGATTCAGGATTGCGCCTATCTCAGTTTGACGCCAATGAGTATTAACATCCCGCTCCAAAACGCGCTATCCCTGCAAAATATCCGAATCAACGTGCCCAGTACTTTTACGGTTGGTATCAGCACCGAGCCGGGTATTATGAACAACGCCGCCGAGCGTCTGCTAGGTTTGAACAGTCAGGAAGTCATCGAGATGGCCCGCGAGATTATCTTTGGTCAACTGCGTTTGACGGTTGCCTCTTTGACGATTGAACAGATCAACCAGGATCGGGAAAGTTTCTTAGCTTCCATCCGTAAAAACGTAGAGCCGGAACTCAATAAGATTGGTCTTTACCTGATTAACGTCAACATTACCGATATTACGGATGAATCCACTTATATTGAAAGTATCGGTAAAAAAGCGGCAGCCGAAGCCATCAACCAGGCGCGTGTGGATGTTTCCGCCCAGGAGAAGCTCGGAGCCATCGGGGAAGCCGAGGCTCTCAGAGAGCGAGAAGTTCGCGTTGCCGAAAACCTTGCCGAGGCGGAAAAAGGCAAAAAACAAGCCGAAGCCGATCAGCGTATTTATATCCAGCAGCAAGAATCCGCCGCCGTCATCGGTGAATCTACCGCGCTTCGGGAAAAAGAAATTAAAGTTGCTGAAAACAAGGCAGAAGCCGATAAAGGGATGAAGCGTGCGGATGCGGATCGCCGTATCTTTGTGCAGCAACAAGAAGCCGAAGCCGTCAAAGGAGAAAACCTGTCTCAAGCGACAATTGCTGAATCCAGCGCCTTGCTTGCTGTCAAGCAGGCTCAAGCGCTGCAACAGGGAGAAGTTGCCAAGCGCGAAGCGATTGTCGAAATCCAGAAGGCGCAATACAAGGCCGAGCAGGAACGCTTGAATGCGGAGGAAATCGTTCGCCAAGAGGCCGAAAAACGCAAGGTGGAAATTGCGGCCGAAGCCGAAGCCGAACGCAACCGCCGAGAAGCCAAAGGGGAAGCAGATGCTATCCTGGTGAAATATGAGGCCGAAGCCAAGGGGATTCGACAAGTACTGGAAAGCAAGGCAACCGGTTATGCATCTCTGGTTCAAAGCTGCAATGGAGATGCCAAAGCTGCGGCCACGCTCTTGATGATTGAAAAGATCGAAGAGATCGTTAAGACCCAGGTGGAAGCCATCAAGAATATCAAGATTGACAAGATTACCGTCTGGGATTCCGGTGCTGCCAGTGGTAACGGGAAGAATGAGTCTTCTACTGCCAATTTTGTATCCAGCCTCATTAAAACATTGCCTCCGCTGCATGAAGTGGCTGAAATGGCTGGAGTGTCATTGCCAAGCTATCTGGGGAATGTTTCGGAAACCAAGCAGTCTCCGACTGGTAACGGCGCCTTGCATACGGTTGCTCCTGTGGATGTTGCTGCTAAAGAGAAAGCGGATGAAAACGAGAAGTAGAGTGGGTTAGTTCTTACTCTTGTAAGCAATGGTGAGCTGTTGAAGATAAGACAAAGCTTTGCCTGTAGTAGTTTCTAACAATTTCTGGGGAAAAGACTAGGGCACGTCACTTAAGTGACAAGGAAGCCAACCATAATAAATCCTGCGTGGTGCCAAAAAATGGAGCCGGTCAGGCGAGGAAGCACTTCTCCTTAAAGATTCTCCAAGTCTTGCCGATGAGATAAAGGCAGCCCGATGGTGTGCGTGGTAATTAGATGGACTTGATTTATAGGTAGATTTCACATGTTTTTTTGGGATTCACTAGTACACGGTGTGTTCAGGCTTGCCGTTCAGACCGTGATGCTACCGTTGCGTAACAAGGCATTTGAGGAAACGCGCGAAGCCAAGATCTCTGATACCGAAAAAGAGGCGCTGGCTTCCGGTTCGGTCGGTTTTGAAGGCGAGTTTCTGGGTGGTCGGCCCGATTGGGGCAAGCTGATGGACATGCCGCTGCCTTCTCTAAGCGCGGAAGAGCAGGCGTTTTTGGACGGACCCGTGGAAACACTGTGCAGCATGCTGGATGATTGGCAGATACGGAGCGAGTTGAAGGATCTACCGCCGGAAGTCTGGGCTTTTATGAAAAAACAGGGCTTCTTTGGCATGATTATCCCGACAGAATACGGCGGGCTGGGCTTCTCCGCGCTGGGACATTCCGAGGTGGTGATGAAGCTGTCCACGCGCAGCGGCACGACGGCGGTGTCGGTGATGGTGCCCAATTCGCTGGGACCCGCCGAGCTGCTGCTGCACTTCGGCACCGACGAACAGAAGAACTACTATCTGCCGCGGCTCGCGAAGGGAATCGAGGTGCCGTGCTTCGCGTTGACGAGCCCC
>CAZXUP010000197.1:4004-5666 GCA_964643815.1 uncultured Vampirovibrionales bacterium | reverse complement strand
CCGCCCCCCCCCCTGGCTACTGACGAAAACCCGGCCATCTATGGGAGAGACGGCGGTACCGTAGTAGCCCAATGTGCCGCCTCCGCTTATTATCTGACTGAGCCCGGTGGATGCGTGCCAAGACCAGAAGTTGCCGGCAGCCTGGCCCTAACCGAAAAATACGCGCCCATCAATGGGTGAAACGGCTGAAGTCGCGTAGAATCCGGGTGCAGCTATCCCGCTGATTATAACGCTAAGGCCGGTTGCGGGGTCCCATGTCCAGAAGTTGCCCGGGTTTTTCATCTGACCAAAAAACACGCGACCATCCACTGGAGAAGCAACGGTGCTTGCATCTCCCGGCCAGTCAATCCCGCTGGCAATGGTTGTCAGCGCACCCCCCGAAGGACAGACTTTCACACGCACCCAGCGGTGCATCAAGATGTCAACCCCGCCACTGGTTGCCCGGCCCACCATGTGGTACATGTCGCCCCTTCGTTCCTGCACCCAGGCGCTAATGGTGACAGGCATCGTATCGGTGCCGCCATCAGGGTTATCAGTACTGAGGGTGGTCGCGGTGATGGCATTGGCCTGCCCCTGGGCAAAGCTGCTTTCGGCGGTTGCGGTTGTCCCTGTCAGCAAGAAATTATGCAGCTTGGTTTCCAGACGGTTCAGCGCGGTTTCGGCGGAGCGCCTGGCCGAGATGTTCTGCGTCAGCAAGACGCCTTCCTCACTGAAGCCGCGCACCGCAATCAAACTGATCATGGCGACCTGCAACGACAGCATGATGAGGAAGATGAAGGTAATGATTAATGCGGAGCCAGGATGCTGCTTACGGAAAGAAGGAATTTCATCAGAAAAATCGAACCCCGATAGTAGGGTTTTAAAGGTCCGAAGTTTAGCGGATTCGGCAAAAATCAATGAAACCAACCTTCTACCTGCACGTCAATATTCTTCCGGGCTACGCATAAGCAGCCAGGAAATAGCTCCACACCCACCTCTCACGCTTGTGGTAGTGTAGAGAAATAAACCACTGCGCCAGGATGGCCGGTGGTTTTTGTCGTTTTAATATCCGTAGCCGACTCGGCTACGTTCAAAAGTAGCACCAGAATATGACTACTGTCAAGAATCAGCTAGGGCAAAAACTGAAAGAGCTGCGGAATACAAAAACGCTGTACCAAGTGGAAAGCGAGTCTGGCATTAATCGTAGTCAGCTCCGCCGTTATGAGTTGGGACGTATCCCCGAGCCAGAAGTCTTGCAACGATTAGCCGATTTTTATCAGGTTCCTTACAAGGAATTAAAAGCTCTTTCTTTTGAGGATCTCTTCCCAAAAGGCTCTAAAGACCGGGCTTTGCTTCTTGAATGGGCTAAAGCCCGGTCTGAGTAGACCTAGGGCTTTAGCCTGGACACAGCCTCACAGCTTTAGGGTTAATCTGTTAGAAAAACTTGAAAAAGGGATTCTTATTTAAACGTAGCCTTGCCGCATGGCTAACACGGCAGCCTGGGTTCGATCATCCACGCATAGCTTTTGCAAAATACTATGGACATGGGCCTTGGCGGTTGCCTTGGTAATGGTTAGCTTTTCGGCAATTTCGGGGTTGGAAAGCCCGTCCACGATCAGCCTCAACACTTCCAGCTCCCGCGCGGTCAGTGGGCAGTCGGCGTCAGCATCGCAGGTGGCGGCG
>CAZXUP010000197.1:0-3994 GCA_964643815.1 uncultured Vampirovibrionales bacterium | reverse complement strand
CGTTTGAAATGCCGGAAACACCATTGCCCGAGAGGGCTTCCAAAGACGGAACGCTTCCCTGAAAGCGGCTCAGCACCATCCGGGCGACGGCTGGGTCCAGCCAGGCGGTGCCTTCTTTGACGGCTTCAATGGCTGAGGAGAGCGAGTCGATGGAGATGCCTTTCATGCAATAGGCATCCGCACCGGCGGCCAGGGCGGCAAACACATCCTGCTCGTTGTCCTTCGATGTCAGCATAATCACCCGCATCCCCGGATGATCTTTCTTGATCTTCTGGGTGGCTTCAATGCCATCCATTTCCGGCAGGCCGATATCCATGAGGATGACGTCCGGCTGCGCGCTGGCGGTCAGCTTGACGGCTTCCAAGCCGTTAAAGGCTTCTCCCACCACGGAGACCGCATTGCTTTTTTCCAGCAGCATTTTCAAACCGACCAGTGTCATCTGGTGATCTTCCACGATCAGTACACGGGTTTTCATACGCACCTTCCCATCCATTGCCAGTATGCTTCTTCTATTATATGCGTTTACCGCCGAGGCAGGGGAGGTTTTTGGGACAGCGCAGGCAAGGCGCGGGGACCGCTTCCTGTTCTTTTGGAGCGTTGGTTACTGAGCCGGTGGGCAGTGGTCCGACATTCGGGGGCTGATGGACGTGGCGCAACCACTGGTACATGTCGTTATTCCAGAAGTCTTCATCCCAGATCTTGCTCATCCGTCCCCGGTACAACAATTGGCGGGAGCAACCGGATACGTTAAACTCCGAATCGACGGAAACGGTGCTGAAAGGGTCTGGGCAGTAGCGGTGTTCGGACATGTCCTCATCCAGCAGCAGGGGCAGCATAATGGATGTCAGCTTGACTTCGCGCAGAAGCGTCTTGCGCATCGTTTCCAGAAAGCGAACGACCGGTTGCTGGTGGTTGTATAGCGTGCGGTCGGACCAGATGCTCGGGTCGGAGGGCATGTAATTTTCAAACCGGATGCTATCGACGCCCATCTCTTCGGCAAAACGAATCATATCCGGGATGTCCCGGAAGTTGTGGACATCCACCAGCAGGTTCAGCTCGACGTTGACCTTGCCGTTCAGTTCGCGTTTACGTTTGACCAGGCGAAGGATATTGTCGCGGATGGTGACAAAGCGGGTTAGCGGGTTACTGGTGAGACGGGAGTAGGCGGACGGGCGATCGGCCTGGAGATGGACCACCAGGGTGTGCAAATTGCTTTTGAGGATTTCGTCGGCAAACAGGTTCAACATGAAGCCTTCGGTGTGAATAATGGATTGCGCGCCGTTGAACTGGTGCGCGTAATTGACCATGCGGATCAAATCCGCATTTAAAAACGGATCGCTTTTGCCTGAGAATTCGATGGTGCGAACGGTAGGAACTTGCTCCATCAGGAACTTGAAATTCTCGATGGCCATTTCCTTGAAAATGGGGCGGCTGCTGGGGCGAACCTGAAGGATGCCGCTGTCCGTGTTGGAATGCGCGCGCGAGCTTGCGGCCATGGCGGCCACCACGGGATGCACCTCGCTGGGGCTGATATGCAAATGGATCGGTTCGTAATCCAACAGCTTATCCCGCTGTCCCGGCTTCATCCGGTATCGCGCCAGATTCAGCAATTGAGGCAGCTTGTTCCACAACGGGCCTGATTTTTCCTGGACGTTCCCCTTGTCCTTGGCGATTGGCTTGGCTTTGGGGAAGTCAGGATTGATATCGTGTCGCTGGACTCCCATATTTTGATTATAGGCTTACAGCAGTGTCATGCAGTCATCCGAACAGATGATAAAGCCCTGGAGCGCCTTATAGCACCAACTCCGCGTCGGGAATTTCAAGCAGACGGTTCAGGATGTCAAAATTTCGCTTGGAATGCTTTTTGAGCGTCTTTAAATCAATAGCCGGGTAGTGGTTGAAGTAATCCTGCACGGCGGCAGCGCTGATGCTTTCCAGTTGGTTGACGGGCATGCCTTGCAGGTTGAGCATACCCAGCAGGTTGGCGACTTTAGGGTCGTAGGGTAGCCCGTAGACGGCCACGTTTTGCAGAATGCCCAAAATCAGGCTGTGAAAGCGCATGCCAAATAACAGATCGCACTCGCCAATTTTTTCAATGACCTGATTCGGCTCGCTCATCACACATCGAGCGTTTTCTAAAGGCATCAACATTTGACTGAATGTCTTGAGAAGCTCTACGTCTTCGTTTTTCTGGCAAGGCAACAGTACAAACTCCACGGGTTGTTTCGCGCCTTCTACCAGTGCTTTCAGGCAATCGGCCAGGACTTGAAGCCGGGTGGGAGTCAAATCCGGCCATGTCCGAAGCGAAATGCCGATTCGCCATGCGCCTTTGTCTTTATCAGAAGCTTCCCCTTTTGGGCGATGCTTTTTGGCGTTGGAAGCGCTTGCGGTTTTTTTCTTGGCCGCATTCAGCAGCCAGACCGGATCGGCGGTAATCTCGGGATATGTTCCGGTCAGGTCTTCCACCAACGTGGCGCTGGCTTCGTCCCGCACCGTTACCATCGCGCACTTTTCAAGCGCGGCGGCGGTTATTTTGCGCGAAAAATTGCGGTTAAGCGGCCCCACCCCCTGCGCCCAGAAGCAGACCGGGACCTCGAAGAAATGCGCCAGTTGAATCAGCCCGCCATAATACAGCGGGCTCATCGGACCGGAGGCATCCTGAAACAGGCCGCCGCCGCCGCTGATAAACAGGTTGGCTTGCGCCAGCGCGTCAATGATATCAATCACGTTCAGGCGATGAATGGCGTCCACGTCGTACTGCATCGCGGTTTTGCGCGGCTGGTTGGACAGAACCGTGATTTTGACATCCTGCGCTTTCAGCTCATCCACCAACACTTGCAGGATGAGTTCGTCTCCCAGGTTGTCGAAACCGTAATAGCCGGAAATAATCACCCGGGGATGCAGTTCCTGATTGGTTTTTTTCTTGAACTTTTTCGCTTTCCTCGGCTTGTGGCCCGGATGTTTGTTCTTGCTCATGGGGACATCACCTGCTGCCGGTATTGTTCCAGGTAGGCCTGTAATGTCGTTTCCCACGAAGGAACCGCCAGGCCGGGTGTTGTCAGCACGCTATACTGGGGGCGTGCGGCTTGCAGGCTCAATTCGCCGAGCGTCACCGGACGGATATGCTCACCCGATAGTCCTGCCGCCTTGCAGATCCCCAGCGCCTGCTCGTACCGGGAGACTTCGCCCTGATCGGCAATATGATAGGTGCCGTATTCGCCCGAGTTCATAAGGGCCTCAATCGCCAGAGAGAGGCTGCCGGTCCAGGTGGGAGAGCCAATCCAGTCGGAGGCAACTTGAATAGGCGTGCCAGAGCGGGCCGATTCCAGCACCCATTGGACAAAGTTCTTCTTGTGAAGCCCATACAACCAACTGGTTCGGATGATATAGTACTCTTCCAGCAGCTCAGAGACCATCAGCTCACCGTAATGCTTGGACAATCCGTAGATGCTGATGGGATTCGGGCGGTCGGCGGGTTCGTAGGGCGTCCGTTTCAAGCCGTCAAACACGTAATCGGTACTGATATACACGAAAATAGCGCCCAGCTCTTGGGCGGCCAGGGCCAGGTTACGGGTGCCGTCCTTGTTGACGGCCATTGCCAGATCCGGCTCCTGTTCGGCCTTGTCCACCTGCGTGTAGGCGGCAGCATGAATGATAATCTCCGGCTGGAACGGCTCCAGCTTCTCGCGCATGCTCTCCTGCGTTTCCAGAAGGCTCATCTGAGACGACGTGGACGGAAACACCTCGTAGCCCTTGGCGCGCAGATACGGTACCAGGTCTTGGCCCAGCATACCGCTTGCCCCGGTGACGACGATGTTTTTGAATCCCATTGATTTGCCGGTCTCTCTCGCTTTGGCTCTACACGGAAGCGGGCTGTAGTTCCGCTTGCTGGCGACGACGCACGCCCTCTACCCATTGCGGGTTGTTCAGATACCACTGAATGGTTTCTCGAATGCCTTGTTTGAAGGATTTGTTGGCTTTCCAGCCTAGCTCG
>CAZXUP010000196.1:0-5690 GCA_964643815.1 uncultured Vampirovibrionales bacterium | reverse complement strand
GTAGAAAAATCTGTTTCTGAAACGAGGAATCTGCTCTCGTATCTGCATAAAAACAATCAATCGGATTTCGATGTTAGTTTGTTAAGAAGTGTAAATAACTTCTTTTAATTGGTATGTGGGGCCGTTCCCTCCCCATGCCCCTCCTTGGCGTAGTTCTACCCAAAAAGCCTCTAGCCAAGCTGCTGCTTGTTGGCGAGTTGGCCGCAGGCGGCGGCGATATCTACGCCACGTTCCACGCGAACGGTCACTTTCTTGCCGTAGGCGCTCAACGCTTCTCTAAAACGATGGACGGCGTTGTTAGACGGGCGCTTGTAGCCGTAGCAGTCGCCAATGGGGTTGTAGGGGATGAGGTTGACGTTGCATTTTAGCCCTTGAAGCAGTTTCCCCAAGGCATTGGCCTGTTCGACGGAATCGTTAACGCCTGCCAGCAGAACGTATTCCACGGTCAGCCGCCTGCCCGTGCTGGCCGCATAATGGTGCAAGGCGGGCATTAGCACCTCCAGCGGATATTTCTTGTTCAGGGGCATAATGTCGGTGCGGGTCTCGTTATCCGGCGCATGCAGCGAGATGGCCAGCGTGAGCTGCAAATCTTCGCGTGCCAGGTCTTCAATGCGGGGCACAATGCCGGAGGTTGATACGGTAATATGTCGTATCCCCACCTCAGCCGACTTGTTCAGGATTCGGATGGCTGGAATCAGGTTGTCATAATTGAGAAGCGGCTCACCTTGTCCCATAAAGACGATATTGCGGACTTCTTTTTGGCTGTCGGCCTGTACGTACACGTATTGCTCGACAATCTCCGCTACCGACAGGTTACGCATAAAGCCCAGTTTGCCTGTTGCGCAGAAGCCACAGTTGACCGCACAGCCCACCTGGGTGGAGAGGCAAATGGCGTAGGTGCCACGCTCTTCAAAGTACATCAACACCGATTCAACGACCTTACCGTCCGGCAGGCGGAATAAATACTTGGTCGTGCCGTCGGCGCTCACCTGTTTTTCGGCAATGGTGAGCGATCCCACCTGGTATTGCGCCGCCAGCTTTTCTCTAAAACTGCGTTTGAGGTTGGTCATTTGCTCCCAGTCGCGCACGCAGTGCACATACAGCCAGTGGTGCAGTTGCTCGGCCCGAAAGGCAGGCTCGCCCATCTCTGTTACCAATGCACGCAACTCCTCCATTGACTTGCCAATCAATGGGGGCAAATGCTGTGTGGGGGCCAGGGGTTCGAGTACGGCGTTCATCGGATTTTAATTAGCCTTCTTGGGGATTCGGTCTGTTTATCATACCTGAAGGACGTTTGTCCTGACATTGAGTGCCAACAACAAGCGCAGCGAGTTTCAATTGACACCTGCCGTTCTTCCGGGCAGGATATCTACCTAGTTCAAACAAAAGCGGATCTCCAAAATTGCCCAGACCTGTCATCACCCTCCCTCAAGAATCAAAGACATTTCGGAAGCCGGTGCCTATTCGCCCGGTTTTGTTTGTTTCTGCGCCAAGCCCAACACGAATTGTTGTGACATTTACCGGTAAAAAGAAACCTCCATCGTCGGGATGGCAAAAGCCGGAAAAGCCTAAGGCCACCCCTCATCGTGCGTTTGTGGCAACAGGGCTTACACTCTGGGCGTTTATGCATACGGGCGTTGGGGCGGTTTGTTTGAAACTGGGTTATATCTTTGAAGGGGTGACGGCGCTTGCCGCCGCCGCCGGGCTTGCGACGGTCACAACACACTTGTTCAAAGATAAGCACGATCAAAAAGAGAAATAATTTCCAAAAGAAAAAGAGGCATTGGCTGCCTCCGGTGAGATTTGTGGGATAAAGAGTGGAGTGTGTAGAGTAGGAGAGAGAAAACTGGGTTGTTAAATGTGAGTGGGGATAAAGAGATAGGGGAGAACCAATAGCGTGCCGATCAAAACATCGCGCAGCAAAGTATTCAACAGCATGGGAAATCCAGCCTCCTTGTGTCGTTGGGTTGTCTAACCAATTCGCGTTTTTAGAAGTCTTACGTTGGGGATTTTTGCGGGGATCTTCTAATACTTGCGGATAATGGCTTCAACCCTGCCTTGGATATGGACGTCGGTGACATAGATAGGTTCCATCTCCGAGTTGGCTGGTTGAAGTCGAATCCGATCCTTCTCACGGTAAAAGCGTTTGAGTGTTGCCGTCTCATTATCGATCAGCGCAACCACCACATCCCCCTCGCGCACCCGCGCCTGGGGGTTAATGATGACGACGTCCTCATCCATAATGTGATCTTCGATCATGCTGGTGCCACGCACCCTCAACGCATAGCAACCGGCGGGGCAGAGATCTTCGCTGAGATCGATCCGTTCGATTGTATCCTTGAGAGTCTGCAAGGGTGAGCCTGCGGCAATGGCGCCCAGCATCGGCAATACGCCGCGCTTTTCCTCTTCTTCTTTCTCGTTTTCTTTATTGTGGTTGTTCTCATCCGACATTGAAAAATCCGCCGAAGAAACCTGAAGCCGATACGCATCCCGCACATCCTCCCGAATGCTGATGGCCCGCTTTTCCGCCGGGTTCCAGTCAATCAGCCCTTTTTTCTTGAGCGCGCTCAAGTGGAAGTGAATGGTGGATGTCGAGCTGACGCCGCACAGCTTGCAGAGCTGCTGGATGGACGGCGGGTAGTTGTTCTCCGCAACAAACGCCAACAGTTGTTCCAACACTTCGCGTTGCTTATTGGTTAAATCGTCATGCTCAAACATTGGTTTTGCTTCCGTTCGTATCTCGATTGATGGTTCGTTTCATCGATACCCGGCTGATGGTTTCTAGACTCAACCAGCCCTCTATCGAATGATTTTTCTATCGAATGTAAATTCTATGATAGCGATTCTAAAACAAAATGCAAGCATGAGATTCGAAAATAATTTCGATATCTGAAAGATACGCTCAAAGTGTTGATATGTAACGGTTTTGGCTGAAATTCTCGTTTTCAACTCTGCTTTCTGATATAAAAGCAGTGACTATATTTATAGGTGGGGTATTCAGGGTTCATGGTCGTCCGTCCGCTAAGTGCTGCAATGCTGCCTCGATTTTCAGCGTCGGCGCCGCTGCCTGCCTGGATGGGGCAAGCGACACAGGCATCACCGCCAGATTGTTTTACATCCGTCAATCGTTCGGTTGCATTTGGGGGTAAGCTCAAACACTCTCAAAAAGCACGTTTTATGCCGATCTTAGGGATGTTATCCGCCCTTTCTACTGCATGCGCTCATACAGGCGCCCGTCTGCCGATTGAAATCCCCAAGGCCCAGTCTGAATCACCAAAAACAGCAGTGCTTTGTCGGGATAATAGCGGTTGGCCGCCGGGGGTTACGGTGTACGCATCATCGCGACAGAGCGAAGCGTCAAATTTTTGGAAGCGAAAAGGTTCGACTCCAGCCATTTTTCACTTTAGTAGCAAGTTTCTCCATAAAATGGCTGGTACCAACAGTCTGCAACAGGCCATGGACCAGATTCGGAACATCCCTTTCTGGCCCAATGATGATGCAGATCAGCAGACACCAGTTGCCTCTTCATGTCCGCAATTGGGTTGGCAAAGAAAAGATACCGACAAAACGCGACGGGTGGTGCTCATAGGTTCAACCGAGTTTGTCGAAGCGTTAGATAACATGGAGAAGGAACTCAAGACGCACTATCGTCGGTCACGTCTCGAAGTAAAGCAGTTGAGGAATGCTTTTCCGGGAGATGTGGAAAATGCGCTGGCATGGGCGGGACAAGCGGATGAATCGCTAATTTACTTTGCGATGCACGGAGCAGAAGTAAAGCCGACCGACGATGCGCTGCCTGAGACGGAAGGTAGCCGGCCTGGCGTATTGATACTTCGTGGAGGGAGGCCTGCCGAGCAGAATACGCTTTCTGAGAACGAATCCGAGCAAATCGTATTAAGGGAGGCGGAGCTGAAGCGTTTAGCGCATCAGTACCTCAAGGGTCCCACCGTCGTGATGATTGAATCCTGCCACTCTGGCGCGTTTACCGGACAGTAGGTTGAACCGGAAATCTCCTGCCGTTACGCAGATTTACTTGCCCCTTTGAATTTCCGCCTTTTTCTGTACAATAGTGTGGATGTCGCGTGGAAAGCCTTACTCTCGTCCACTCAACTGTGATTCGACATTTCAATGGTCGTATATAGGCTCTAGGGCCGGTAAAGCACCTGAAGCATACCTGAATCGTTACCGCTGACACAGGCTTAAACTTACACTACTGTCTGAAATCCCACTCGTTTGAATTGAATTCCACTATTTCTTATAGGAGACGCGTTATGGCATTGGCCCAACCGCCCAAAACACAGGAAGCAAACCCACAGGCCGCTCAAAAATTCCCGTATCCGGGCGTTCCGGGTACCGCCGACGGCGCCGGCATGATCGTTCATGTTGAAACCCGTGGCTGCGAAGCCGGTATTGCTTACCCCATCACCCCGTCCACCACGATGGGCGTGGGCTATCAAACCGCTTTCTCCAACGGCATGAAGAACCTGTGGGGCAAGTCCATCATGTGGCTGCAACCAGAATCCGAGCACAGTTCGGCGTCTGCTTCCGAAGGCTATGCGGTTGCCGGTGGCCGCGTCACCAATTTCACGTCAGGCCAGGGACTGGTTTTGATGAAGGAAGTTTTGTACACCATTTCCGGTAAGCGCTTGCCCATCGTCTTTAACATTGGCGCCCGGGCGCTGACCTCTCACTCTCTTAACGTGCATGCCGGTCACGATGATGTGATGTCTGTCACCGATGTGGGCTGGGGCATGGTGTTTGCCCAAAATGCCCAGGAAGCAGGCGACTTGTGCCTGATTACCCGTCGTGCCGCCGAAGCGTGCCGCACGCCGTTTATGAATATTCAGGACGGCTTCTTGACGACTCACACCATTGAAAACGTGCTATTCCAGGAAGACGAACTGATTAAGGACTTCCTCGGCGAGCCGTCTACTAAAATCCGCAAGTTGTTTGACCCGGCAAACCCGTTGATGAGCGGCGTGGTTCAGAACCAGGACAGCTACATGACCGGTAAAATCGCTCAGCGTTTCTTCTACGATCAAGTGGCTCCCGCGCTGAAAGCCTCGATGGACGAGTTCTATCGCCTGACCGGTCGCCGCTATGATTTTGTCGTTCCGTACCAACTGGAAGATGCCGAGTACGGGATTGTCTCGATGGGCTCTACCGCCGAGACCGCTTCGGTCACCCTGGATCACCTGCGCAGCCTGGGACGCAAAACCGGTTCGCTGACGATCACATCGTTCCGTCCGTTCCCCGGTCCGCAAATTGTGGAAGCGCTGAAGCACCTGAAAGCCTTTTCTGTCATCGAGCGGATGGACAACCCGTTGGGTGTTTCCAACCCGCTAACCGCCGAAATCGAAGCGGCATTCGCCAAAGCGGCGATGGGCACGCCGGGCTATCCCAAAATCGATCGCGTGCCGGTGATTTACTCCGGTGTGGCCGGTTTGGGCAGCCGTGATGTCACGCCGGGCCAGATGGTGTCTGTCGTTGAGAATATGGCGACGAATGGCAAACGCTTCTTCTCGCTTGGTATCGATCACGCCAGCGCGCTGGAAGTGAAAGAAGAGCCGGATGTCCGTCCGGCGGGCTCCTTCTCGATTCGCGGCCATTCGGTCGGCGGTTATGGTTCCGTCACCACCAACAAAATTATTGCGACCTGCCTGGGTGATATCTTCAACTTCAAAGTGCAA
>CAZXUP010000195.1:2778-5692 GCA_964643815.1 uncultured Vampirovibrionales bacterium | reverse complement strand
GGCGCCCGCATGTGGCAAAAGCCATTGTGGCCAAGGGGGGCGCCCAATCACGCCGTTATCGCTGGCCTGCCCCGCAATATCCTCATAGCTGATATCCATCCGGGTTTTGGCCTTGAGTTTCTGCGCCATTTCCTGCATCTGCACCACGCGCGACGTTTTGTGATTGCGAATGACGCTCTGCAAGGTCTCGTCCTGCGGGTCGATGTAATAGCCCAGAACGTGGATTTCCTTCTCCTTCCAGACCGTATTCACCTCAATGCCCGGAATAATTTCCAGAGCCTGCCCTTCGGCGGCCTTTTGGGCGTAAGCAAGCGACTCGGTGGTGTCGTGGTCGGTAATCGCGATGGCTTCCAGCTTGTTGTCCAGGGCCAGTTGAACCAGGTCTTCGGGCAGAACGGAGCCATCCGAGAAAATCGTGTGCATGTGCAGGTCAATCATAAGCAGATCCTTTGCCATTACAAATTCGGTCATGGCGGAAGCAACAAGGGATCAGTAAGGCCAACCGGAAAGGTATCGGGCGGGCGAGCAGCCCACCACCCGCCTTAAAGCCGGGCCGTTCTTCGGATATCGGATGTCAGTGGTGCAAAAAAGCTGTTGCAGTCAAGATCATCGCAAAATTGCTCGTTACTTCCTTACCTTTAGCATACCTTATTACGCCCCCACTTTAAAGGGGGAGATTAGCGATTTGCCCTGAGAAAGGTGATTAACGCCTGAGGATCATCCATCAGCCTCACGCTGGAGACATATTCATCCAGGTGCCAGACCCCTTTGGCGTCCCGGTGGTTCTTGTAGATGTCATAGCCCAGCACATCCGTCTCGTTGAGAGTCTTTCGGGAGCGCAGGATGTACTCAAACCACGTCTCCCCCTCCTGTCGCTCGTTCCAGACATCCTCCAGATACAGCTCAAAATCGGGATAATGGGCATTGACCCAGTCCCGCAAGGCATTTAGCTGTACATATACGTCCGGCGAGCTTTCCAGGCATTCGCGCATGGCCTCGCGGGCCGCTGCCTCATCCGGTCTTCCGTCGGTCATCATTATGTTCCCATCAACCACTGCCTGACCATACCTGAAAAGCCATCCGTTTTCAAAACCCAGCCATTTTCAAATTTCCTATCTTCCCCGCCCCAGAGCCTCCCTGACTTCTTAAATCCCGAAACCACCCTTCATTTTAAGGCCGTTTTAGCCGAGACAGTCTACAAGCGAAAGCCCCGTGCCACCCCCGGCATACAGGCATCATCCAGCCCAAAAATGCCGGGACGCAGTAGCAACAAACGTTTAACCCTCCCAGATTCCGTTCCAAAACTCAACACCCTGTACATTGCGCCTGTCCCCGGGCGCTTTCTCTTTTTGGGCGCTCTCTTGCCGCAAAACCCTTACCTGGACGTTAGTGTTCTTTTGCGTTAGGATGCATTGCAGAAACGATTCCTGTTCTATCCCCAACCGCACATTCGTCAAGAAACCCGCCACCATCAATCATTCGACCCACCTGGTGTTTCTTTACAAGCGATGGAACCTCTCTCAATGAGCAACTCGAGCCAATTCTCAACCTTGCTGGATGTCCAGGGCCTCGCCGATCAGCGCGGCGTCACCCTCAACCAGGTTGGCATCAAAAACGTGGAAGTGCCCATGCAGGTGCTTCAAAAAGACGGCAAAAGCCAGACCGTCCAGGCCAGCGCCACGCTTAGCGTCGGGTTGCCCGCCGAGTTCAAGGGCACGCATATGTCCCGGTTTGTGATTTTGCTGAACGAATGGAGCCGCACCAAAAAGCTGTGCCTCAATCTACAGGAGTTTTTAGAGGAACTGAAAACCCGGCTGGACGCCCCATCGGCCTATATTGAGCTTAAATTCAAGTATTTCATCGATAAACCGGCTCCGGTCAGCCAGATGAGCGCCCAGATGGCGTATGAATGCACGTTCAAGGGCAGCCTCTCGGAAGACGGACACTATCGGCTGATGGTTGGCGTTCTGGTTCCGTGTGCCACGCTTTGCCCGTGCAGCAAGGCCATTTCGGATTACGGCGCCCATAACCAGCGGGCGGAAATCCAGGCCAATGTCCTCATCGATCCGGAGCCCGAACACCGCGTGGTGTGGATTGAAGACTTGATCGCCGGGCTGGAAGCCACCTCATCCTGTCCCGTCTATCCGCTCATCAAGCGCGTGGATGAGAAATTCATCACCGAAAAAGCCTATGATAATCCCAAGTTTGTGGAAGACGTGATTCGGGAATCGACGCTGTTTTTGCGGGGTTACAAGGGTATCACCGGGTTCAGCCTGGAAGTGGAAGCGCTGGAGAGCATCCATGCGCACAACGCATGGGCCGCCCACGCTGAAAACTTTTTAATCGAAAGCACCTAAACTATTCATTGTCTTCGCGCTGACTCCGGTGTATCTTGCCGATACGTTCAATATGAGAGGGGGCTTCGTATGCTGTTTCCAATTTCGCCGGTCCGCGCTGTTTTGTTTGAAGGTGGTCGCCGCAAATCAGGCAAAGCACAATCACCTAAACAAACGTCGGATTGGGAAAAAGATCTGCTTGAACTATCGCGCGCAGCACGTGAAGCCGACAAACGCAAAAGAAACGCACTCATCAAGAAGCTGGAAACCAGCCCGAAAGCCAGAACGCGCTTTGTTGACGAGCTGCTGGCGCTTCGCGACAAGGTAAAATCGCTGGAAGCAGCCGTCCGTCTCATTCCACCCTCTTCGGTTGGTTGTCGGGACTAGCTTTGAGACTAAGCATTGCCTCTTTGCTATGATAGGGTGCATGAGACAAACGGCTTCGCGCATCACCGTCATTCGAAAAATCCGCTTTGCGGCGGCCCATTTTTTGCGCCTGCCGGAACTTTCGGATGAAGAGAATTTTCAGCGTTTTGGCCCCAGCAGCAACGCATTGGCCCACGGACATAATTATGAAG
>CAZXUP010000195.1:0-2768 GCA_964643815.1 uncultured Vampirovibrionales bacterium | reverse complement strand
GGACGTACAGGTAGGCGGTCCGGTCGATCCCGGCACCGGGATGGTCGTCAATCTGAAAGACCTGAAAGCGATTTTAAACGAGGAAGTGGTCGCGCCGCTGGATTTCAAGAACTTGAATTTACAGGTGGACTTTTTTAAAGATCGGCTCACCACGCTGGAGAATTTATCACTCTACTTATGGCAGCGCATCAAGCCCCGCATGGATGCGCTCTCGCTGGAACTGCTTGGCCTGAAAGTGCTGGAGAGCGATGACTTGTATGTGGAATATTACGGACCAGACGCTTCATGAATACGCATGAGAAAAAAGGCTGGATGTTTTTAACGCGGAAATATGAATTTCCGGCCAGCCACCGCTTATACAACCCCGCCTGGAGCGATGAGGAAAACGCGCGCGTTTTTCGCCAGTGCAACAATCCCAACGGCCACGGACACAACTACGATCTGGAAGTAACCGTGAAAGGCAAGCCGGATGAGCGCCTGGGCATGGTAGTGGATATTTATGAGTTGGATCAGATTGTTCAGCGCATCATTCTCGATCGGGTGGATCACAAAAACCTGAACGTGGATGTGGATTTTATGCAGGGCTTGATTCCAACCGCCGAAAATATCGTCTTTGCGTTCTGGCAAGAGTTGGCGCCGCACATTCCACAGCCCGCACAGCTCGCCCGTCTGCGCCTGGTTGAAACCCGCAACAACTTCGCCGAATACTGGGGGGAATAATGTCTTCATCTCTTAAAAACAAAGTCGCCATCATCACCGGAGCCAGCCAGGGCATCGGGCAAGCCGTGGCGCGCCATCTTGCCGACCTGGGCATTCATCTGACACTGTGCGCCCGCAGCGTGGATAAGCTGCAAGCCTTGTCTGACGAACTGCAAGCCAAACATCGCGATCTCAGAATTCTGGTTATCCCCTGTGATGTGCGCGATCATGCGCAAGTGCAAGCTGTTGTCGATCAAACACAAAGCACATTCAATCGAATCGACATTCTCATCAACAATGCGGGTGTTGCGCCCAAAGTAGGCTTGCTGCAAGAGCTTTCAGTCGAGGATATTGATCGGACCATTGATACCAATTTGAAGGGCGCGATGTATTTTATGCGCGCCGTGCTGCCCACCATGGTGCATCAGCATGCGGGCACCATTATCAACGTCAACTCGATTGCGGGCAAAACCGCCTACCCGTATTGGGGCGTTTACGATGCTTCCAAGTTTGGCCTGCATGCCATTACCGAAGCCGTGGCTGATGAACAACGACTGAACGGCATCAAAGTGGTTGGCATTTATCCGGGCGCCGTCAAAACAGCCATCTGGGACGGCTTGGAACTGGAGCAGGGGCCCAACACGGAAGGAATGCTGGACAGCGAACATATCGCCGAAGCCATTGCGTTTATCCTCACTCAATCCACCAAGGTGTTTATTTCCGACATCACGCTGGCACCACTCAAGCCTGCTTTGTAATTAGAAAGCCCTAAAGCAACTCTATCATTGCGAGCCTCGCAGGGGCGTGGCAATCTCTTGCAGCCGTTCCGAAAATATTGCTACACCGTCCCTTCGAGACTCCTCGCAATGACAGAGTTGATTGAGTGCCGATTGACCCTAAGATAGAATATCTCTATGTTCAAAATGGAATGGGGAGGCAGACATGAGCACAACCGCAACACCGCAAACCGATCAGGCATTTCTGGAGGCATTGGAGAAAGCCTTCGCCAACTCCAACAAGGACTTTGCCCGCGCGTATTATCTGTTTGCCACCGCCAAGCTCAGTGAGACTTACAACTCGCAGGAAATTTACGCCAGCTATCCTGTGCTCAGCAGCGTGGAAACATTTGAACGTTTGAAAAAACTCTACGATCAAAATCCGGCGCACGAAGAAACCAAACGCCTGTTTACCTCGGTATTGGGCACATACATCGGCGCGCAACTGGCGGAACTCTCCGATGCGTTTCAGAATCTCAAGAACCAGTTGAAAGTGGATACCGGCGGCCTTGGCCTGAAAAACGACAACGACGAAGAAATTACAGAACTGTTGTACGAAGATGTGTCGGAGTGGTTGAAAAAAACCGCCGACAAAAACACGCGGCAAAAATTATACGACCGGATGAGCAAAGCCTATACAGAGACGCTCACCCCACGCTTTATCGAACTGTTTGAGCGCGAAAACAAGATGCTGGCCAACCTGGGCTACAAAGACATCATCGCGTTTTACACGCAAAGCAGCGGCCACAACCTGCGCCGCCTGGGCGAGAACGGCAAGCGCCTGGTAGACGAAACCGACGATCTGTATCGGCAACGCATGGGCGCGCATTACAAAAAAATGACCGGCCTGGACTTTGACAAGGACGCCACCCGCGCGGATATTTCGTATGTGCTGCACGGCAAGCTACCGGAGATGGCCGCCATTGACGCGCGTTTTCCACAGAGCAATTTGGTGCCGCTGGCCAAAAAAACTTTTGACGGGCTGGGATTGGATTTCTCCAAACTGGCGATTGAAGTGAACTTTGCCGATCGCGGCAGTTACGAACAGGAAGTGGTCGCCAAAACGGATAACGCCCCGGCAAACGGCAGCCCGTTGCGACGCATTTTGCTGGATATCGCCAATCGCGAAGGCAAACGCTCGCGTGCTTACGTGTATCCCGCCGCTGTCCCGTCGGAAATTTATCTCTCCGTCAAGCCGGAAGGCGGGCTGGATGACTACTCGGCCTTCTTTCACGAGTCGGGCCACGCCCAGCATTTTGCGTACGAAGATCCCAAGCTGAGTTTCGCGCTGGC
>CAZXUP010000194.1:0-5747 GCA_964643815.1 uncultured Vampirovibrionales bacterium | reverse complement strand
TGTCATATTGCCCTCCTATCTCGCCGAGCCGTCAGTCAAATCAGGTGACCTGATTCCGGTACTGGAGGACTACCTGCCGACCGGCCAGACGCTGCAGGCGGTCTATCCGCATCGCCGGCATCTGGCCGGCAAGGTGCGGGCGCTGATCGACCATCTGGTCGAGTGGTTTGCGGTTCATCCCATACATTAGGGGCGTACTGACTTGTTTTTGATTGGCTGGCGCAAGATCAGCCGGATGTGCTGGGCTTGCAGGAAACCAAGATCAGCGCCGAGCTATTGACCGCCGATATGCTGGCCCCTGCCGGATATCATACCTACTGGAGCCATGCCAACAAAAAGGGCTATAGCGGGGTTGCTATTTTTACGAAAGAAAAACCGATTTCCGTGACAGAGGGCCTGGGCATCCCGGAATGGGATGACGAGGGCCGCACGCTGATTGCCGAATATCCGGGTTTTGTGCTGTACAACATTTACTATCCCAATGGGGGGCGAGGTGATGACCGCTTGAAATACAAGCTGGGCTTTTACGATGTGTTTTTGGATCATATTGAGGCCATGCGCCAGAAAGGTAAAAAAGTCATTGTCTGTGGCGACTTCAACACGGCGCATCATCCCATCGACCTGGCCCGTCCCAAGGAGAACGAAAAGATTTCCGGCTTTATGCCGATTGAGCGGGCCTGGCTGGATAAGTTTGTCGCGCATGGCTATGTCGATACGTTCCGGCATTTTTATCCGGAGCAAGCCAATATGTATTCGTGGTGGAACATGCGCACCTTTGCCCGTGAGCGGAATGTGGGCTGGAGAATCGATTATTTCTTTACCAGCCCCGACTTAAAAGACAACCTGGTGGATGCGGGCATTGAAATGGATGTGGTGGGTTCCGACCATTGCCCGGTGACGCTGACACTGGATATTTAAACCCTCTGTCATTCTTGCGAAAGAATGACAATGCGGTTTCTAGCGTTCGTTCAGGGCGCCTTGCCAGCTCAATACATCCTGCACCGTGTTCAGCGCTGCGCCTTCGGCTTTCAGCTTTTTAACCAGGTTAAACAAAATGGCGGCGCTCATGCGTACATCGGCTTCCGCACGGTGCGGGTTGGGGTTGTGATAACCCACCGCGGTCGCGACTACCACGCCTTCGTAACTCGGCAAGCCCGGAATCCCTTTGACGGCGAGCGCTTTGGTACAAAGGGCGCGTCCCAAGTCAATGCGATCCGCAAATACGCCCAAACCACAGTGGTTCATTTTTTCGCGCAAAAAGCCGATATCAAACCCGACGTTATGCCCCACGATAATTGGGGCGTCGCCCATAAAACCGGCCAGTTCGCTTAACACCATCACCAGGGCCGGGGCGTTCTTCACCATATCGTTGCTGATGCCGGTCAGCAATTCCACTTCTTCCGAAATCGGTTCGGTTGGTTTGACGAGCGTTGAGTATTTATCAATCTCTACGCCGTTTTTGAACTGAATGGCCGTCACTTCGGTGATGGCGCTCTTTTTGGCATTCAGGCCGGTGGTTTCCAGGTCGATGACCGTAAAGACGGTATCTTCAAACGCAAGCGCATCCAGCGCGCAAGCCGCGGTTTCCGTTGCAGGGGTTGAAAGTGCCAGATTGCCAAAAAGAGATTGTTGCATGGGGGATTATCCTTACTTGCTTCCGGTCGTGTGTACCGGGGGTTTCTGTTATACCAGATTTTTCATCAAATCAAAACCATGTCTTAACGTATCGTTTTGCCCAAACGGCAGGGTCGCTAACCGGACATCACCTCTTTTCCTGCGTACTTCTTCTTATTCTTGTTTCTTAGTGTTCTACACGCTTACCACAAAGCTCAACAAAAAATATGACCTTCCCGGCCATAAACCAAATCAGTGACTTTCCAGCTTAGGCGACCTGATATTCTTGTCCGCTGTCAGCGTCAAAAATTTTGATTTCGCCCCGAACGGCCCCGTCCAGCAAGTTTCTCCAAAAATCCAGCTCATCGGGGCAGACGTTGTTGATGATGGTTTCGCTGTCTGGATTTTGAATCACGATCTTCAGCATAAAACGCTAACTCTCTCTCCTGATGTCTAAAATGATTGCCATTCCCGCCGCTTACCGAAGATCAACCCAACCATTAACGAGTCGATGCGATGTTCGTTCGGTTACCACAATAAAAGACCTGACATTTTTCATTCAGCGCCCCCTGCGGTAGAAATATCATAGCCCGAGGGTTTGAGAACTAGGAAGCGTAGTAGAGAAGTTTTTTACCAATTTTTACAGCGACTCAATAGAGATTGACTTCTGCGGGATACTATCCTTTATTTTAGCAGATTTTTGCCATGGGAATCCCTGGCCGGTTGGCGCATTTTCCGTTCAAATCGCGCTATAATAGGCTGTAGCGTGAGCTTGTTTTGTGCACTGGAGAAAGGGAAGCGTGATGGCAGATTCCCGCGCGTTGAATCTGGTTCAGGAAGAGAAATTCGTCGAATTCAATAACCTGGTGGACGCCCAGGGTGGGAAGGTTGATCTGACCGGCGCCCACTTGCGGGGGTACGACTTGCGCAAATGCAAGCTGGCCAAAGCGGATTTGACCGGCGCGTACATGCGTTCCGCCGATCTTCGGTCGTTGGATTTAAGCGAGGCCAAGCTGGAAGGCGCGAGCATCAAAGAGGCAAAAGTGAGCGGTACGTTGTTTCCGCGCAATCTGGCCCCGGATGAGATTCGTATCAGCCTGGAGCATGGCACCCGTTTGCGTGTGAACCTGAACTACAAACCGGATTGAGTTGAATCGTGTCCCGTTTCACGTATTCCGAATACCTGAACACATCCCAGGGCGTCCCTGTGTCCAAAGAAATGCCGTTTGACACGGCGCGCCTGTGGACGGATACGCGTAGTTTGCAGGCGGGCGATTTTTTTCTGCCGCTGTCGGGCGAACGGTTTGATGGCCATGATTATTTGACTCAGGCGTTTGACACCGGCGCCATTGGGGCTTTTGTCAGCCGTGAGAAAGCGGTGGCACATCCCGAGTGGCAATCGTTGCCGAACCTGATTGCCGTGGACGATCCCGTTCTGGCGTATCTGGCCATGGCGCGTCTGCACCGCGAAAAGATCAACCCGATTGTGATTGCGGTGACGGGGAGTTCCGGCAAGACCACCACCAAAGAGATGCTTTATGCAGCCTTTTCTCCGCTGAAGAAAACCGTGAAGACCGAGAAGAACTTCAACAACGAAGTCGGGGTCTCGCAAACCCTGCTGGCCTTGCAATCCGGCACCGAAATCTTGATTGTGGAAATGGGGATGCGGGGGCTGCGGCAGATTTCGATTTTATCCGAAGCCGCCAAGCCGGATGTGGCCCTCGTCGTTAATATTGGTCCGGCGCATATCGGCTTGTTGGGTTCGCTGGAAAACATCGCCAAGGCCAAGCTGGAAATTGTGGAAGGCATGAACCCGAAATCCGGCGTTTTGGTGATTAACCGCGATACGCCGCATCTTCCCGAAATGACACCCAGGCTGTGGCAAGGCAAAACGGTTGAGTACGGCTTGTCGGATGCGGATGCGATTGCGCCTTACAATGATGGCTCATCGGAAGGCATTCGGTTTTCCTATAAAGGAAGCGCGGTTGATCTGCCGGTGCCGGGTGAGCATATGGTGGCCAATGCCCTGGGTGTGTTGAAAGCGGGAGAGGCCCTTGGTTTTCCGGTGGCTGGGTTAGCGACCGGTTTGTCGGCGTTTGTGCCGGAGAAAGGCCGGTGGGAGCGCACCGCGTTGCCGGGCTATGAAAATGTCTGGATTATCAATGATGCCTATAACGCCAACCCCGATAGCGCGATGGCGTCGCTGAAGGCGTTTTTATCCACGGCGCGAGTTGGTCTCAGGCATATTCTGGTGCTGGGCGGCATGAAAGAACTGGGTGACTTCAGTCGGGAATATCATGAGGAATTGGGCCGCTGGCTGGCTGGGCAGGCACATATTGATGCGCTGTTTACCGTGGGCGAAGAGGGCCAATGGCTGGTTGATGCCGCTAAAGGGGCATCGTACCCGGTTTCCTTTTCGGCGGATGTGTCGGATGTGATTCAACAACTGCAAGCAAGCGCATTGGAAAACGCGGTGCTCTATTTAAAGGGATCACGGGCTTACAGGCTGGATGAAATTCCGGTGGGTCTGCAGCAGGTGCATGTGGGAAAATAAAGTAAGCGAAGTGAGATAAAAGAGAGTGGAGAAGGTACGTTAATGGTGGGACAGGGTTGGGACGCCGTGTTGGCAGGGCTGGCGCCGTTGGGCTTGAGTTTGGTGAGCGGCAACCGGTACATCGATTTCTTGAAAAAACGGTACATGGGTCAATACATCCGGGAAGACGGCCCGCAGAGCCATCAGTCCAAGGCAGGGACGCCGACGGCGGGAGGCGTGTTGATTTTGGCGGCGCTTGTGTTTGGCGTGGCGTGCCTGGCGCTGAGAAAAGGATCTGAGTTTTTGACGCCGCCGGTGTTGCTGGTGGTGGGCGTCACCGTGCTGTTTGGCTTGCTGGGTTTTGTGGATGATTACCTGAAGATTTCCAAAAAGAAAAACAAAGGCGTTTCGGGCTATACCAAGCTGGCGGTTCAGGTGGCCGCCGGGCTGGCCGTGGGTGTGTTTATGCTGCAATCCAACCCTGCCGGAACGATTGATTTCTTTGGCCTGTTTCAGGTTTCGCTGGGATGGTTTTATCCGCTGTTTACCGCCTTTGTGATTACGGCGGAGTCGAATGCGTTGAACCTGACGGATGGTTTGGATGGACTGGCGAGCGGCACGGCGATGATTTCGTTTATGACGATCTTTCTGTTGCTGTTTGGAACGCAGCCCGATTTGGCTTTGGTGGCGCAGGTGTTAGCCATGGCATCCTTGGGTTTTCTGCTATTCAACCGGTATCCGGCGCGTATTTTTATGGGGGATACCGGCAGCTTGGCACTGGGTGGGGCGTTGGGTACGCTTGCTATTCTGGCCCGGTTGGATTTCTGGTTGGTGCTGTTGGCGGCGGTGTATGTCGTGGAAGCCCTGTCGGTGGTTTTGCAGGTGGTTTCGTTCAAAACCACGGGCAAGCGCATTTTTCGGATGAGCCCCTTGCACCATCACTTTGAGCTGGGCGGCTGGAGCGAACCCAGGGTGGTTTACAGTTTCGTCACGTTTCAGTTTCTCTGCTGCGTGCTGACGCTTTTTCTGTACAATAGAGGGTGATGGCAACACACGCATGGAAAGATAAACCAATCACGGTGCTGGGTCTCTCGCGGAGCGGCTCGGCGGTTGCGCGCTATGTGGCAACCCGTGGTGGACAGGTCTTTTTAAGCGAAACCGCGCCAGCGTCTCCTCAAAATGAAGCGTTGCGAAAAGAACTGGAAGCGTTGGGCGTCGGGCTGGAAATGGGCGGTCACAGCAAGGCCGTTTTTGAGCATGCCGATCTGGTTGTGGTCAGTCCGGGTATTCCGCCGCACAGCGCGGTGATTGAACAGCTCCGGCTGAGCCATAAAGAAATCATTTCCGAAGTGGAATTCGCCTACCGACAAGCGCCTGATGTCCCCGTGATAGGCATTACCGGCACCAACGGAAAATCAACCACAACCACACTCGTTTCGTGGATTCTCACGCATGCCAATCTGCAAGCCCCGGCCTGCGGCAACATCGGTTTGCCGGTGACGGATGTCATCCACGAAAAGCAGCCCGATTATCTCGTGGCAGAGCTTAGCTCATTCCAGCTCGATTTCTCGCCGACGCTGAAAACCAAAGTGTCGGTGTT
>CAZXUP010000193.1:0-5757 GCA_964643815.1 uncultured Vampirovibrionales bacterium | reverse complement strand
GATATGCCCCATTATGGATCTCGAATTTTCCATCATTAAAGGCGTCATACAGGGCCTTACCGAATTTTTGCCTGTCAGCAGCACGGCCCATTTAACCTTTACCCAGGCCATCTATCAGATGTTCGGCTGGCACACGGCGCCATTGCGGCCCGGCGAGGACGAGTTTTTCGACATCTTGCTGCACCTCGGCACGTTGGTATCCGTGATTTATTATTTCCGCAAAGATTTGATTCGTATGGTGCTGGTTTGGCAAGGAAAAGAACCGCCCACCAGCATCGATTCGCAAAGCGGCCTGTATTTAAAGCGCCTGCCGGTTTTTTTGGCGGTTTCCATGGCGGTGACGGTGGTTTTTATCCTCGGCATGCTCAAGGGCACGGAAGTTATCATGACGCTATTTGGCTGGACCACGCCCACGGTTGAGAATCTGTCCGATTATTATTTCGCGCATCCCTACTGGGTGGCGTTTCACCTGATGATTACCGGCTGTTTGCTGTTTTTTACCGAGCGGATGTCGCACAATCCCAAAAGCGGCCAGGGCTTTGCGGTTCATAATGCGTTGATTATCGGTTTATTCCAGGGCTTTGCCGCTATTTTTCATGGTATTTCGCGCTCCGGCTCCACCATTTCTGCCGGTTTGCTCAGCGGAGTAGATCGGGTAACGGCCACGCGCTACACGTTTCTGCTCAGCATCCCCACGTTTCTGATGGCGGCGGTCTATGAGGCCATCAAGCTGGTGAAGGCGGGTTATATTCTGGAACTCAACTGGCCTGTCATGCTGGCTGGTGCTGCTGTTTCAGCGATTATCGGTTATTTTTGCGTCAAATATCTCATTCAGTTTGTGGCCAAACACAGCCTGGTGGGCTTTGCCTACTACTGCTGGGCGGTTGGCGCCATCATGCTGGTGGTTTTGTACTTTAAGCCAATCGCGGCGGCGGGCTAAATCAAAAAACTTTTGGAGGCAAACTGCTCGTTTTGCAGTTTTACATAGGGCTTTACCATCTCGTAGCTTTTCTCTAGCCCCTCGTAGGTAGAGGTTTCGATGGCGAGATGCACTTTTTGAGGTAGCAGGGCCAAGTGGTTGAGGAAGCTCTCCATATCCAGCAACCCTTTTTCAAACGAGTCGTGCGAGTCAACCTCGCCGCCATTGTTGTGCGCGTGGATATAGGCGACGTGGTTGCCCAGCGCATGCATCCAGTCGATGGGGGAGAGCTCGGAGAAGATGTTGATGTGTCCTGTATCCAGACAGGCCTTGAGGTGTGGGGATGAGACGCGCGAGAGCAGGGTCAACATGCTCTCCGGGCTCGAATCCAGGAAGTTTTCGATCAGAATAGTCAGGTTGCTGCCTTCCAGATGTTCGGCCACCATGGCTTCCCAGTAGTCGGTAACCTTGGCGAGCCACTGCTTGGAAGCATTGGCGGCGGGGTAGATGGGAGTCCACTGGGTGTGAAATACCAGGTAGCGCACATCCATCTCTTTGGCAATGTTGATCGCCTGCAGATAGCGGTATTTCGAGATTTTTTCAAGCTCGGGGTCCAGGCTGACCACATTCACGTCGAAAATGGGACCGTGCATCGACAGTATGCCGCGGAAATTCGTCAGCAGTTTCTGGTAGCGGGCAATCTCAGCGTCTTTGTTGTCCAGATTTTCGGGGTAATAGAAGCTTGGCAGCTCGTAGTCCAGCCGGTTGGCAACGGCAAAGCCAATCCCTTCTTCCAAGGTGCAACCCTTGGGGGCGGCAAAAATACGATCAATCATACCGGCAAAACCTCATTCCCCCAATCCTGTCCGCTCATCAAGAACAGGTGTCAGGTTGAAACGTCTTTTACTATATTGACCCATTTCCAGGTCTTTTTAATCCTCTTTTTTATGGAAACGGAAAAAGTTCATCATCAGCTGGATTCCCAAGCACATTTAAAGTTCAGCGCCAAGTGTTCGATAGAGAATTTGGATAACCTGAATACACTTTAGCAAACGAGTTTACAAACGAGGGATGGTGTCGGATGACATTCGGTTTAATCCGTGTGGTAGCACTGTTTTGCCTGATGGCTACAGCCATGTTTTTTAATCCCTCTCCTGCCTCGGCCCCGGTGTTGCAAGGAGGTGTGAAAGAAACGGCGCAATCGAATTTAGCTTCTCGTGCCTACCCTGAAAACGCTTTTGAGGGCTTGGTTGTGTCTGCTGAAAACGGGCAAGCGCTGGGTGAGGTCCGCATCAGCATTCCTGCTATTGGTTATCAAGCCTACACCGGCAGCGATGGCCGTTTTGAATTGCCTCCTTTGCCTCAAACACCTGTCATCGTCGCTTTCGAGAGACGCGGCTATGTGCCAAAATCGCTTACGCTCAATTCGGCCCGTCTGGCTCAGGCTCCCAAGAGAGTTGTGTTACACCAAAGCCGAAACACGCTGGTTTTGGACACTGAAATCCGGCATCTGGGTGACAACAGTTACTCTCCGGCTTCATCCGGGGCGAACCGCTTTCGTCAGGGTAATACGGAAGGTCCGGTTCTGCGGAGACAGTTCTCATTGCAGCATCTGCCGATCTCCGCTTTGTCGTCCAACCCGGCAGTTCTGGAGATCGGCTCCGTGATTGGCTTGGATACCGTGGCTGCGCATCAACAAGGGCAGAGCCGTTTCCACCGGGCCAGCACGCCCATGCAGATTCGCTTGAACGGACAGGTGATTGGGCTGGTAGAAACCAACGGAGATGCGCTCCGGTTTCCGGTTCATCCCGATTTGCTGAACTATCAGGGGGTGAACACCTTGGAAATCGCCACGGGCGTTAAAATTTCGAATGAGAATACCCCGGATTACGATGATATGGAGCTGATGCTGTTGACGCTCAAGCTCTAGCGCCACTCCCCTCTGGCGGACATTGAAAAATATGTTAGGATGAAAATATCGTGCTGGGAGGCTGGTTTTGCATGGAGTTGAGCAACCGTTTTTTACCCGAATGTGTGGTGGTGGATATCGAAGACGATAAGTTCGGTTATCCCAAGACACTGGTATTGAAGAATCATGTCACCCACTTGCTGGAAAAAGGGCATAAGCACGTGGTGCTGAACCTGGGTCAGGTGGAAATGCTGGACAGCTTTGGGATTGCGGTTCTGATTTCGCTATTAAAGCTGTGCAAGGAGCGGAGCGGGAACCTGACGCTTTACGGCCTCAACGAGCAGATTACCCGCCTGATTGAGCTGACCCACATGGATCGCGTGCTGGATATCTGGGAAACCGAGGGACAGGCGATCAGCCGCGTGAAGGCTTAATTAGCGGAACTGCTGGAAACCGTTGTGCTGTAGCGGGCTGTCTGTTAGTCTGGGTGTGGTGCTGTTTGGAGATGTTTGTGCAGCCCTCTGGTTAGAGGGTTGCTGAATGCCTTTTGCTTGCGGCTTGACAGGCATGGAAGGCTTGTAAACAGGCCTGTTTTTGCGCAGCCAGTTCAGTCTGGCTTTGACGAAGATGACACTGGCTGCCGTATATGTTGCCAATCCGGCTAAGGCGGGTACTGCGTAGCGGCCAATATAACTTTTGGCAGCGACTTTGCGCCAACCCAGCAAGCCTGCAACCAGCGCACCCGGAATGAGTGCCTGGTATGCTGGCGCCACCAGATCTTGTACGCCTCCGCGTTCATCGGCAACTTTCTTTTGCCACGGTTGCAATACGTTCAAGTCAAACCAGTTGGCAAACACGCCAAAGTACAGGATATTGGCGAGCAGGTTAAAGGTGAGTTTGGGCCAACCGGCCGAGCGGCAAATCTTACCCATTTCATATAATGTTCTGCGACTTCTCCAACCATCCCGCACGGCTTCCTCTAAGTGTTGCGGTATTTTTGCCAGAACCTCGTTTTTAAGCTCTCTGACTTTCTCTTTGGCAACTTCAGGTGGTGCAATAAAGCGACGGTATTTCTCCCGGAGAGTTTTGGCCTCACCCGTCAGATTCTCCAGTTCCTGATTGACCGGCACATGGATGTCATTTACCTTTTCATTAATCAGGTCCATTTCGGCCGGTGAGAATTGGTGTTTCTTGTAACGCTTCAGGTATGTTGGATAATCCATCCGGCGATAGATATGCTCCAGCAAGGTTTCCGCCTGGGCCTTCAACACCGGATCGCTGCTTTGAAGCTGCGCTTGCAAATCTTTTTCCAGCAAGGCAGGCACCAGGTAATGGCTTTTATCTTTGACTAAGGCTCCTACCAAACGATCTCTCAAAACCGGCGGCAGCGTATTGTAATTGATGTCTGTGAGTTTGCTGCCCAGTTGTGGTTTTAATTTTGCTTCGTATAGTTTTGCCAGCATGTTCAGCTGTAACTGTTTTGCCAAAAGCGGCGTGGTGTAGAGCGTATCCATCGTACGGAAGCAAAGCTCAAACGCGACGGTCATAAAAGCCGACATGTAGAGATCTCGGAAGTTATAATCCAGGCGCCGATCGGTGGGGGTAGTGCCGTTACGCGCCGCAGCCCGAACACCATAGCTGATGTTGGTTCCATTATTAATCAGCACTTGGCTGGCTGTATTCAGAGCGCCGCTGATGGACATCAGTTGCCCCTCCCCGGTGTGTTTTTAGGTTGGGTTCTGCTTTGTTGAAATAACGGTTGAAACGCCACCGGTTGATGAATGGAGGCAGGGCCGTTGGACGTTTTTTGTTTTCCGTTTTTCATGGCTTTCATTTTTTTGAATTTGCTGGCGTCAAAGTCTTTATCGTGCGGTGCGATAAAACGGAACACCACTTCCATCGCCAAAACACCGACTAGATAAACCGTTAATGCCGCCTGTAATGCGGTTGCCAAGGCTTTAAAGCCACTGATCCGGTTTAACATCGAAGGAACCCAGCGCAAGTTGAGCAGGGATTTTTGAGATGCCGTTAATTCGGTCAGTGGAAGCTTGATTAGTCGTGCAATCTCATCCTGGTTTTTAGCGAACTCGGTGGTCATCGTATCCACATAGTTTTTATCCAGGCTGGCCCAAAATGCTTTGGCTTTGTCTTTCTCTGCGACTTTAAGCCCGGCTGCTTTCATGATTTCGAAACAGCTATAATCAGGACGCAGTCTGTTGATGATTTGTCGCTCCAGCCATGGGAGGGCTTCGAGCGTTTTGGGGTCCTTGACTTTGGGCTGCATGAATTTGTTGAGCTGGGGGTTCAAGCCCCATTTGTCATCGTTCACCCACAAGGCAATCGCAATCGTTAAAAGCCAGATGAGCGCGTTGCGGCCATTGGTTTCCCAAAAGTGCTTTTTATCGGGATAGATGGAAAATGCGAATGCAGGGGTATAAACTGCGACTAAAGTGTTAATCCGGGATGCCCAGGCTTCCAAGGGGGTGTTGCGAATACGCACATCACCGTGCAGCTTGCCAAAAACGCTTCTTAGATATTCTGCAGGCTTTATAGAACGAATAGGGCCAATCAAAGCGTCTGCCGCTTGCGTTTGCAACGCACTCCCAAAGCGAGCGGAATCCAAAGCGCCTGTCCTGGCACGCCTGTGCCTGGCTGCACTGGTTTGTGGGATCACGATTGTCATAACACCCCGGTATCTTCGTGTACCGTAATAAAAGCGGTCAAGAAGCAGAATTGCCTCGCGGATCACCTGATCGCTCCGGCATGGCCATGATATCTAAAAGAGGGTGCTCGGGAAGGCTTTCTAAACAAGTGTTGCAAAGGTTTGCTTGCGATGGCGGGATCTCTCATCCAGCCCTGCCTAAAGCCGCAGCTTGCTGGCCCAATAAAAAACCCGCCGGTGTGGCGGGTGATACTTGTCTGAGTAGAG
>CAZXUP010000192.1:0-5782 GCA_964643815.1 uncultured Vampirovibrionales bacterium | reverse complement strand
TCATGATGGCCTTGAGCGACAGCGGCTGGACCGAGCAGGACGAGCCGTTCAGCAATCTGCTGACCCAGGGCATGGTGCTGAAAGACGGCGCCAAAATGAGCAAATCGAAGGGCAACATTGTCGACCCGGATGAAATCTTCAAAGAGTTCGGCGCAGACACGGCCCGCTTTTTCATCCTGAGCGATTCTCCGCCGCAAGCGGATTTTGACTGGAAGGAAAGCGCCGTGGAAGGCTGCTACAAGTTTCTGCACCGGGTGTGGCGCGTGATCGCCGATCATCGCAACGCCATTAATCTGGACTTGCCACTGCCTGCTTATGAGGACATGCAGGGCGCGGAGCGCGAGCTGTACCAGTGGACCAACCGCACGATTGCAGGCATCACGAAAGACATCGAAGGAGACTTCCAGTTCAACACGGTCATCAGCAAAATTCGCGAATTCGTGAACTATCTCTCCAAATACGAGCCGGGCGAAAATCTCAACCCGGTCTACAGCCACGCCATTGCCTCGTTACTGAAACTACTGGCCCCCATTACCCCGCACTTGGCGGAAGACTTGTGGCAGAGCTTTGCGCCGCTGGGTTCCGTGCATGTTCAAAGCTGGCCCACCTGGAACACTTCAGCCCTGCAATCCGATCAGGTGGAGATTGTGGTGCAGGTAAACGGCAAGCTGCGTGACCGCTTTGAAGTGCCTGCCGATACCGACAAAGCCGAACTGGAAGCACTCGCCAAGGCTCGCCCCAAAATTGTTCAGCATCTTGAAGGACAACAGATCGTCAAGGTGATTGTGGTGCCCAACAAGCTGGTCAATCTGGTTGTGAAGTAAAGTCTTCTTCAATGTCAGATAGTATTTTTGATATTTTTGGCATTATCCTAACCCTGCTGGGAATAGCAGGAGGATTGGGTATAGGAATCGCTTTCTATAGATTGTATTCTAGAGACACCAATGTCGCTCTAAAACGACGACTGCACCCTTGGATAGTGGGAGTTCCTGCTTTTTCATTTGGTATCTTCGTCACCTACCAAGCCATTTCTTTCTCAGATAGTTATTTCTTCATTCCCATTATTTGGGTTTTCTTAGGGGTATTTACCTACTTCCATATATGGATAATCAAGTTTTGTGACCATTGTGGACAAACACTCCTTCGCAGCACTCCATTTTTGTACCCCATGAATTATTGTTCTGTTTGCGGCAATAAACTGGATCAAGACGCCTGATTATACGTCTTCCGGCAGATAAAGGTGCGCTTGCTGCAGGCGGGAGCGGATGCCCTCGTAATTGCGGTTTTCCAGCCCGTATAGCTGTTGCTGGTACAAACTCACCACGGTCAGCACATCGTCCGGCGTCAGGCGGATCATGCGGCGTCCCTCGTGATTTTCAACAATGCGAGCCATAAACAGCTTTCCTTTGGGGGGTTCCCGGCTTATGATTTCACTATAGGTCCATCCTGTTCCTGGCGTATCCTGAATCTGATTTAAAAATGCCGTTAGAAATGTGACTTCCGATTTGAATTCCGCTCCCCATATCTCTGTTCTTTTGGAAGAGGTGCTGCAAGCGCTGGCACCCGAACCCGGAAAAATTTACGTGGATGCCACGCTGGGCGCAGGCGGTCATGCGGAAGCCATTTTGCAACGCCTCATGCCAAACGGCATGTTGATTGGCGTTGACCAGGACCCCAACGCATTGCAACTGGCACAAGCTCGTTTGCAGCCCTTTGGATCTCAATTTTTACCCCTACAGGGCAACTTCTCGCAATTGCCACAACTGCTGCCCAGTGCTTACAAGCCCATCACCGGCGGCATTTTAGCCGATATCGGCGTGTCCTCGATGCAGTTGGATCAGGCCGAACGCGGCTTTAGCTTTACCAAAGAGGCCGCGCTGGATATGCGCATGGCACCCGACAACCCGCTCACCGCCGCTGATATCATCAACACCTATGACGAAGACGAGCTGGTACGCATTTTTTCGGAATACGGCGAAGAGCACATGAGCAAAACAATTGCGGCCACGATTGCCAGGCAACGTACCCAGCAGCCATTTTCGACAACCACACAACTGGCGTCACTCATCAGCGACCTGTACAAGAGCAAAGGCAAACACGAGAAAATTCATCCGGCCACGCGTGTGTTTCAGGCCCTGCGCATTGCCGTGAATGATGAACTGGGACACCTGCAACGTTTCCTGGAAAGCCTGCCTGCCGTGTTGGCGCCCGGTGCGCGCATCGCCATCATCAGTTTTCACTCGCTGGAAGATCGGATCGTCAAACAGTTTTTTCAGCAGGAGCGTCGTGATTGCATCTGCCCGCCACGGTTTCCGGTATGCCAATGCGGACACAAAGCCACGTTAAAAATTCTCACCAAAAACCCGGTGCAAGCGTCCGATTCAGAAACCCGCCGCAACCCTCGCGCCCGTAGCGCCAAGCTGCGTGCTGCCGTGCGCGTCTGATTTTGTTTTTGTCAAGTCGTAAATCAGCCACTCGTAGATGCTGCGCGACGGTTCTTCAGGATGCAGCCAGTCGGGCAATTTGGCATCACTGTTTTGATAGCGCGTTTTATCATCCAGCCAGTCGCGGTGATCCAACCCCTCAAACAACCGAGCCTGGCCGTGCCCCCGCATGGCCACCACCGCCTGCCACTGGCTTTCTTGCGACAACGGCGCTTGCTGTTGCTGCGTATACCGGCCCAACCAAAGCTGGCTTGAAATCGGGCTGATCCCATCGTTAAACATCATCAGCGGTAACGCGTTTTCTTTAGCACTATTGAGCGGCAAGCTGGCCAATGTTGGTTGCGCCATCCGAAACATCATATGACGGTTGAACGCGACTTTGCGGGGCTTGGCCGTTTCCATCACCGGCTCGCGCTGCAGTTCGTGAGTCAGCCATTGTTTCTCACGCGATTCCGCATCAAAGAACGCAGCATACACCCGATACTTTCGTTGCAATTCTTCAGATGGATAAGCCACCTCAAACGCCTCTGTTGCCGCTTGTTTTATCAGCACATGGTGAGGCACGGCACCGTCAAAGTTGTCCCAGCAAAAATTATCCTGAAAATGCGGAAATTTTTTCCGCGTCAGCCAATACGCCAAACGATTGGTTCGTCGCATCGGATTCCAGAAACTTTTGTCTTTCAAGCAAGCCCGCATCCAGAACGGATTGGCCAACGGGCTGCCGTGAAACGGAACGCCCAGCGCAATCACTTGATCGGTCTGTGTCCACACTGCATGATCGTTGACGGCTTGCCGTGCAATCAGTCCACCCAGGCTAAGCGCTACCAAACGAAACGGAGCCGCATCCGGGTGTTCGCCGCGATACGCCGTCAAAATTTTTCGCAGGTTCTCGCCATTTTCTGGCACCGGCAACGTGGGATCGTAGGCAAACAAATACACTTTGTAGCGCTGCTGAAATTCTGTGTTGCCTGCGCTGGATTTTAAAAAGCCCTGCCAGCCATAAGCGCCGTCATCGGGCGGGTTGATGCCATGCAACAAAATTAACGGGGTGCGTTTTTCCAACGGCTGTGAATCCACCGCTTTCAAAACCGGCATATCTTCAGCCCGGACAACGCAAACGCCAGTCAAAACGAGAGCCGCTATCATCAGCCCCAATGTCCAAATCAATCGTTTCAACCTGCCACGCATGTCCTTATCATAGGTGATTACAGCATATTGGCAAAGAGGCTGAATAGATTCCCGCTTTCGCAGGAATGACAAGTTGCGGCCAATTCGATAGAGATGATTCCACTTATGACATCAAGTCGTAGAGTATCCACTCAAACACGGTCTTGGCCGGTTCATCCGGGTTTAGCAAATCCTGCAGCGAGGTCTCGCCGGTACGGGTTTCCCCGTCCATCCAGTTGCGATGATCGAGTCCGGCAAACAGACGTGTATTGCTATTGCCACGCAACGATTTGAGTGTCGCCCATAATTTATCGACAGGCTGTGAAACACCGAACGCAGTGTTTGTGTAGCGACCCAGCCACAAGGTGCTGCTGATAGGGCTGATCCCATCGTTGTACATCATCATCGAAATCGGTTCGGACACCCGAACGGTCGATTTGTTTTCCAGCACACCCGGCAACGGAACGTTCTGTTGTTCGAGCATCTGTTTCTGATCGAAAGCCGCCACAGAGCCTCCCAACGAATCCGCAACGGCAACCATTTCAATAGAACCATCCGCCGCTTCCGTCACAATCGCTTCGGGCATCAGCAACATTTCGTTTTCAACGGGTACCGTGTCGCGTGCCGGAATGACTGCCTGATATTGCACGGTGGTTTGCGTGTTTTTACGATTGGTATGAACCGCCAACGGCAGCTTGCCGATATTGTTGCGGATCATCGAAAAGAGAAAATTTTTCTTGAACAGGTTCCCAAACATCGGCTGTTCTCTGGGCGGCGCTTTTTTCAGCTCCAGCTCGCGCGCCAGCGCACTGGAATCGACCTCCAGTCCAAAGTAGCTGCCATAGGTCACAAAGTTCTTCTTCCGCGCCAGCGCGTAATCCTTCAATTCCATCGGACCGTTGCTTTTCACATACTGATCCGCCGGAATGGCGCCATCAAAGTTGTCCCAACGGAAATCTTCCCGGAACGTTGGATACTTGTTGCCGGTAATTTTGTAAACCAAACGCCGGGTCATCCGCACCAAGCTCAACGGCGATTCGGTTTTCGTCTGCTGCTCCAGCCACTCGGGGTTAGCGAGCGGGCTGCCATGAAAGGGCGTGGCAATCGCCAGCACTTCCAGCGTGTGTTCATCCAGATACGGATCTTGTAGCGCGTTACGCACCAGCAATCCGCCTTCGCTGTAAGCCAAAATTTTAATGTCACGACCGCCCAGCGAACCGATAAAACCGGTCAACGCTCCATGCAAGTCTCGGCTAATGGCCGGAACGCTGCGTGTGCTGTCGTAATGATACAGGTAGACTTTGTACTTCGCCTTGAACTCAGGGTTTTGCTTGGCGAACGCCAGAAAATTTTCCCAGTGAAACAAACGGCTTGCGGTTCCGCCAATGCCATGCACCAAAACCAGTGGAATCCGCTCGGCCAAAGGTTCATTGTCATAGGCTTCCAAGCCGCTGTCCACATCATCAACGATCCTGAACGCATCCGCCGTCAGCACTTTTTCGGCCACTGGCCCCACGGGTGAATGCAATTTTTGCGCTGGCGAAAACCCTGCCGTAGAAACAGAAAGCGCCAGTACCAAGGCAATCGATAGTGATTTTAAAAATTGGTAGCGGTTCAAACGCCAATATCCTTATGTTGAGTACCGTTTATTGAGTTGTCAGGCGAATGGCGACACGGGTCCTACACAAGTCAACCATTCGTAACAATAAACACGTTCCCTGTTGTCCCTATTAAAATTGTAATCAGGTTTTCGAAGCTCCGCCACAACCATCTGGCCGAGATATAAGAAGATCTTACGCGACTATCGGCCATTTCGACAAGGGACCAGTTTGGCAGATCCCCCTGACAGCCGGATTAAACCCCATCCATTCAGAAATGTGCGCCATGCACAAAATGATGGAGCCCCCCCCAATCACATAATGCCTCAAGACAGCGCTTCTTAATCTCTGCATAGACGTTTCAGACGGTATTAATCCAGCAACGCCCGTCCACGGGTTTCGTCCCCGAAGAAAGCCGCCCCCACGGAAACCAGATAGGCCAACGCAAACGCGAACGCCGCCGCGCCGTAACCCCCCAGCGCCTGCACCAAAGGCCCCATAAACAACACGGAAACCGCCGTCACAAAGCGGCCCACGTTAAGACAGAACCCGGTTGCGGAGGCCCGAACCAGG
>CAZXUP010000191.1:0-5783 GCA_964643815.1 uncultured Vampirovibrionales bacterium | reverse complement strand
CAATCAACGCGGGCAAGATGATTTTTCCAACTACGCCGTGCTGGGCATGATGACCGAGTACCCGCACAACCCGCGTGAAATCGTGAATGCGGGTTGGCTGCACAAAGTGGAGCGCAGCCCGGTCTGGCTGTATTCCACGCTGAATGAAGCCCGCGACGAAGGCTATGAACAGGTGCTGAACCTGATTGACTACCAGGATCACCTGCTGCGCAAATCCATCGAAACATCCGAAGTGCATCGCGTCCTGGTTTGCAGCACCTAGGCAACTTTGACTAGCACAGCACCATTTGCAAGATTTTGAAAAGAGCGAGGTTTTTTCGACAATGATTTTAAACGAAGCGCAAATTCTGGAGCGTCTGGTTGATCCGGATCCGGAGCGGCGAATTATCATCACCCCATTGCTCAAGCCCGAAGAACAGTTTGGGCCGACCTCCGTTGATTTGCGTCTGGGCACGGATTTTCAGATAATGGGGCGCACCAACCTGACGCATATGGATTTGATGAAAGACCCGGAAGCGCTGAGCCGCGACATGCAGCGCCATATGCAGCACGTCAAAGTAAAACCGACCGAACCGTTTATTCTCCATCCGGGCGAATTCGCGCTGGCCTCGACGTTAGAATACGTCAAAATCCCGCTAGACTTGGCCGCGCGCCTGGAAGGCCGCAGCACGTGGGGACGCCTGGGCTTGCAGATTCATGCCACGGCAGGCTTTGTGGATCCGGGTTTTCGCGGCGCATTGACGTTTGAACTCTCCAACGTCAGCAACATTCCGTTGCCGCTCTATCCGGGCGTTCGTATCTCGCAAATCTGCTTCTTCCTGAGTTCCACCACAAACATGCCATACAGCAAAAAACGCTTTACGAAATACAGCGGCAAAACCACCACGGCATCCTCCGCGTTCTTTAGAGACCCGGAATACAAGCGCATCCGCGAAGCCATCCGCCAGCACAGCTACCGCTAACATGAGCGACACGCCGTTCAAACGCCTGACGGTGATTGGGCTTGGCCTGATTGGGGGTTCGCTCGCCATGGCCGCGCGTGAGCGGTTCCCCGGCTGGCACATCCAGGGCGTGGACCCCAACGCGGAAACGCTGCAATACGCCCTCAAGCACCAGATTATTGATCAGGCTTCGCTGACGCTGCCGGATGCGTTTGAGGAAGAGCAACTGATCATCATCGCGCCGCACCTGACGGCCAGCCTGGAAACGCTGCGGGCACTGGCCCCAAACGTCAGAGGCAAACGCATTGTAGTAACGGATATCGGCAGTTGCAAGCGAGACATCACCGCTTTGGGACAGGAACTGTTACCCACCCAGTTTATCGCCGGGCACCCCATGGCAGGCAAAGAGTTTTCGGGCATCGAAAACGCCACCGCCCTGCTGTTTGCAGGCAAGAGCTATTTGTTTTGCCCACATGACAAAACCGACCCGGACACGCTGGAACAACTGAAGCACTTTGCGCAAAGCCTGGGCGGCATTCCCCGGTTGATTGACGCTGAACGCCATGACCGCTACATGGCCTATGTTAGTCATCTGCCGCAGTTGTATGCCATTTTGCTGACCAACCTGTTGTACCGGCATGAGCCGGGACACCTGCTGGCCTATCATGGCGGGGGGTTGGATGATCAGTTGCGACTGGCTGCCAGCCCGTACGCCATGTGGAGCGATGTGTTTGCCCGCAACGCGGACAACCTGACACAAGTGTTGACCGAACTGCGCAATATGATTGACGAGGTGCTGCCGCTGCTGAAACCGCAGGAAAATGCATCGGCAACGCTAGAGCCTTGGTTTGAGCGTTCCAACGAGATTCAGCGCCAGTTTCACGCCATTCGGCTCAGCCGCTCCATCGGGCAATCACCGACGCGATAAACAGTCGAGCCAAACCTCTCCGATTTCACCCATTTGGGGGAGGCTAAATGGGGTTCTAAAAACCTGAAATCAATGATAGTATATTCACTACACTATCTTTTTTGCAGTTAATACTACTCTGGTCATATTGCTTAAAAGAAGTCGAGAATCACACAATAAAAATCGAACGATGGTTTTTATTGATGTGTGTGGGTTACCATCAGTGAGTTTTGGAGTGAGATGCCATGCATCGCGATATCATCACCCCCACGCAAAACGATCCAACCTTGGAGAGCGTCAACGTGAGTGAAGACAACAAATCAACCGCCATCAGCTACGAGCTGTAAGTCATCACCCTTTTTGTAGTTTCTGATAATCCGCAGATATTGAACCAGCCCTAACTAAAGCCAGGTTGCTGGCCCTGCGAAGACTGGAGTCCAATTGGCTGCAAGCCACTTACCCAACCTGGCATCCTACCAGTTGTTGGACTGGACTCCCGCCTTTACAGAACGGCAGACCGTCTTTAGGTAAAGCTGGTTGTGACTTTGTTAAATAGTTCCCTGTCATTCCTGCTTTCGCAGGAATCCAGGTCAGCTAACTTAGCCTTCGATAAAAAGCTTCTTGCCTTCGATAATCTTCACGTTAACCGGGCTGTAATAAGGGTTTGTACTACCCACCGTCCACCCTACAGGGGAATCAGACGTTCTCTTGAATTCATAGTAAGGAACATCGGCTGCTGGACGGACATAAACATCCGCTTTATAAGGCAGGAATGTACGAACGCGTTTCGGTTGTGAAGACAGCGCATTGAGGCACTGTTCGCCAACCTTTGCATTCACAACCGGAATTATTCTTTCAGAACCACTACGCTCTTTAACAACATACACGGTGTCATTGCCATTGGAAGAGAGCTTGTCCGCCTTGAAAACAAAACCCGGCTGAATATCGCTGGTTGTAATCGTTCCAAATTGAACGGCAAGCATAGATTTCTTATTTAGCCTTCGATCAAAAGCTTCTTGCCTGTTATTTTCACGTCAACCGGGCTGTAATTAGCATTTTCACCATTACCATCCAGATGCACAGGACTTTCAGCGGTTTTTTTGAATGTAAAGTAACCATCTTCGGTCTGCTCGAACACATCTGCCGTATACGGAACGCGAGTACTAGCGCCATACCCTATCGACGGATAAGTTCCTGTCGACTCTATAACGCCTGCAGGCACATGCTGCGCAGAGCCACTACGTTCCGTGACTACAAAAATCTGGTTTTTGTCAGAATTACGCTCACCTTTAAACGCAAAACCCGGCTGGATATCTTGGGTTGTAATGGTACCAAACTGAATAGCTGACATCCACATTCTCCTCAATGGACACTTCAATACTCATGCTTATAGCTGAATCATGTTGGTAAAGAAGGCTTATTGCCCCAAAGCCATCCATTCTGTTACATCTTTTAATGTTTTCAGACAGTTAGCGAACGTTCAAGATGATGTTGGGCGGGCGGTTGTAGAGCGCGCGCAGGGTTTCCAAATCGCGATTGGACGGCAACTGTGCCATATCGGATCGCAGTTCGGGATAGAGCAAATCACCCTGCTTGCTGCTGTTCCCCTTCAAGCCCAGCGCATGACCAAACTCTTTGGCCGCCATATTTTGAATCAGCAATTTGGCGGCATCCGGCGGCAAGTCACGCGTCGGGGCCAAGCCCAGCTTGATGTGCGACTCATCGCGGATAACTTCCAGCTTGCGGTATTGACGGTACTGCATGGCCGCATTGACTGCCTGCGGGGCCAGCGAGAAATACCCCGGCGCAAACATGGAGGCCACCGACAACACCCGCATCAACGGATTGCTTTTGGGCGGCGTGTAGTTTTTGTAGACACCCGGCGTCTTTTCGGGGTCCGCAAAACGATCGACGTACTCGTCCTGAAAACTGATCTGCACATCCGCCGCATCCGGGTTTTCCACCTCAACATAATTGGCAAAGCCGTTGGTTTTCACCTTCCAGGCGTTCAACCCATGCAGCACGGCCTCTTTGTATTCGGGTTTGTACAGCAAGTTGTCCTTGGGCGCTTCGACATGCACCCGCAATGGAAATTTGCCCCAGCGGATGACCTTGCCATCTGTCATTTTGAAAATTTCATCGAGATAACTGTTTTCGGAAGCCAACACCGGCGCTTGCACCAGGTTGGGGTTGGAGTCAGCCAGCGATCCGTTCATGCTGCCCATCAAGGCCGTGTAGGCATCTTTGGCCCGGGTTGCGAGCGCACCGTCCTGCTTCTTGCCCAACACCTGCTTTTCGATCGTTTCCAAGCGTTCCAGCAATGTTGCGCCTTTGGGCGGCATCAGTTTGAGTTGCGCTTCCATGTCGTTCAGCATCTCCGCCACCGACAGCTTGGATAATTCGCGCGGCGCGGCATTTCTGGCCTCATCCGGCGTGGCGGCAAATCCGCCCGCAACAACCGCTCCCGTGTTCGCTAACAACTGATCCGCCGTCTGTTTGATCTTGGGCGAACTATCGATCGCCAACGCCTTGTCGATCCAGGCCTGACGCTGCTCAGGTTCGTTTTTGGCCAAGCCCAAGTAGACATTGGCCAGCGATTGCCGAACGGATTTGTTCTGGCTATCGTATGTCATCGCCGTTTCCAACAGTGGTGCCGCCTGCGTGTATTGCTCCTGCACGGCCAACTGGTAGGCTTCATCCAGGTAGATGCTCGCCATGGCCTTTTTAAACATCAGTTGCTCGGGTGTGACCGCTATGGCCTTATTCAGCAGATCCTTGATGCGGTCGTAATCGTCTGCCGCCAGCGTGGGCTTGCTATCGCGCAAATCCATCGCCTGCGTAAAATAAGTAGCCGCCTTGGCGTCCAGCACGTTTTTGGTTTGCGGCGCCGCCGGATCGAGCAAAGCCAGAGCTTTCTCAAAGTACGGCAGAGCGGCATCATACTTTTTCTGCTCTTGCAGGCTGACGCCGTAATTGGCGTACAGCACCGCCAGGTTATTTTTAAGGACTTTTTCACCCGGCGCTTTCTGAACCGCTTGCTCATACAACTGCACCGCCACGGGAAAATCCTGCCGGTTGGCCGCATCGTTGGCCTTTTCGATCAACCCCTCTAAGGTCTCAGCCGCGCCAGCCAGTAAAAAGCCCGACAAACAAAACGCGGTCAGGCCGATGTTCAGAAAAAACAGGGATAATCGTCGCATTGGGGCGTCCACTTGGCAGATCATCTGCGCATACTATCGGCTCAGGTTCCCTTTCGTTATAATAAGCCTGTTTAAATGAAACGGGTCAAACTATGGAAACGTCAACCGAGAAGTCTATTTTACAGATTGAGAGCTACCAACCGCAAGCCATTGAAGCGAAATGGCAAAAATTGTGGGAAGAAAGCGGCCTTCACAAAACCGATACGTCGGATTCACACAAGCCCAAGTATTATGCGCTCTCGATGTTTCCATACCCCTCTGGCCGTTTGCACATGGGCCATGTCCGCAACTACACCATCACCGATGTGATTGCCCGCTTTAAAAAAATGCACGGCTTTAACGTGCTGCACCCGATGGGCTGGGACGCCTTTGGCCTGCCCGCCGAGAACGCCGCCATCCAAAACAACATTCCGCCCGCCGAATGGACCTTCTCCAACATCGACAACATGCGTCGCCAGCTAAAGCAACTGGGCCTGGCCGTGGATTGGGAGCGCGAGGTATTTACCTGCCGCGAAGATTATTACAAATGGACCCAGTGGATGTTCCTGTACCTGTATCAGCGTGGGCTGGCCTACAAAAAAGAAGCGCCGGTCAACTGGTGCGAGGTCTGCAATACGGTGCTGGCGAACGAACAGGTGATTGACGGGCGCTGCTGGCGCGATGATTCGGTCGTCACCAAGAAAAAGCTGTCGCAGTGGTTTTTCAAGATTACCGATTATGCCGACCGCCTGCTGA
>CAZXUP010000190.1:3403-5832 GCA_964643815.1 uncultured Vampirovibrionales bacterium | reverse complement strand
TTGTATCCGCCGGGTGAAGCGCCCGGTGATGTCTGGCCTGCCCAGGAGCCGCAACCACCCTCGGTAGAGTCGCCGTTGGAGATGGCGCCGGATGATGATGTGAATCTTTCCTCCTGGGCTGAGCCGGAAGCGCTGACGATGGAACCCGCTGCTGGCTTTGAAGCACCTGCGTTTGACGTGTCTGGGTTGGATTATTCAGTGCCGGACGCCATGTCGGATTCAGTGTCGGATTTTGGAATGGCTTCCTATAGTTTGGATGAACCGGAAGAAGTGGCGTCGGAGTATGTGTTGGAACCCTCGGCAACGCCCGACGCGCAATCCGGTTTTGATGCGATGGTGACGCCTTACAGTCTGGATGAATCGGATAACACGGTGCTGGAGTATACGCTAGACACGCCGATGGATTCGTTTTTGGATTCGGCGGATGACGCGTTTCAGATAACGCCTGTTGCGCCTTTTGAGATGAATACGGAAGTGGATTCCAGCTTTTATGGTGCTCAGGATACGTTTGCGCCTGCGGCCTATGAGATACAACAAGATGTGCAACCAGCGGACGCGCCACAAGAGCAAGAAGAAGCGCCAGCCTATTATTCGTTTGATGCTGCTGCTGATACGCCTGCTTCGGTTGTATCGGGTGAAGATGCCTGGAGTCTTGCGCCAACAGATTTTGCTCAACAGCCGGAGGAGAGCATGACTCCTGCGTCGAACGTCGCGCCAGCGGCATCGACGGATGCACAGAGCGCAATCTCACTCGGTAACCTGGAAATTCTGGGAACCTGTCCTTTGGATGAAGAGAAGCGTTTGCTGGTGGTGCAGAACAAAGGCATTTTTGCGTTGATGGCGCAGGTGGGTTTGGAAAGCCCGAAAGTAACAGTGCTGAAGATTTTTGATCATAACCCGATTGCCTATCAGCAGACGTTTACCGCTGTGCGCGAAGGGCAGGCGGGCGATCAGGGAATGTACGTCACCCAGGTTGGAACGTGGCATGCCATTGTTTCCACGTTTCAAGACACTATTTCTTTGCACACCGAATTGGGTTAGATTGGACGGATGATGTCACGCAATCCTTCTTCATCATCCAGCTTACCGCCGACCTTGGCCGAGCGCCTGCGTTTTTTGCGCGAGAAACGGTTTATGACAGCGGAACTGGTGGCGTACAAAGCGCATGTGCCGGTCAACATGATTCAGGATATTGAAGCTGGAATCGAAACGTTTCTGGCGCCTGCGGTGCGTCAGCGGTTGGCGCGCGTGTTGCATGTGCGTCCCGCGCAAATTCAGGAAGTGGAAAAACCGCCTGAAGTGAACGATGCGGAAACGCCCCTGCTGCAACGCAAAGGCTTGGATTTGCGCGAAGCCATTCTGCACGACCCGGAGGCGCCGCATTTGTGCCCCAGTTGTGGCGCGCCATTGGCGGTGCGTGTGTTTGAGCGTCGCGATTTGCATGACAAGCCGCTTCTGGTTATCAAGGCCAACTGCACCCACTGCCTCTTCCGCCTGACGGATGATTAGGTGCTTTTGAGAAATCCATTACTTTACCTCTTCAGCACAAACCAGTTTTCTCCCACTCCCAATCGGACTGATATCGAATAAAATCTCTCTGACAGGCACGCCTTCCCAATCCCTATGAAGGGGATAAGCCAATAAGCCGGATTCAATCTCTTTTGCATGAGAAATAATGGCTTGTGCAGTATCTTCGATCGATAATGGCCAGCCTTTTTTGCTTAGTCTTACTAGCACGATATAAACATCGGTAGGCTTATTTGCCTTTTGATCCCATCGTTCTGCGTAAAAATTAAACTTCAGATCTCCTTTTTGAAATTGAAAGTATTCTTGACTCTCCCGACCAATCCCGAATCTCCACAGGTTTGCACCATCTTCACGCTCAAGCCATTTATCATCATCTATTACATCAAAATATGCAGATTTTCGTTTACCCTCAACATTTTTCCACATGAGAGACTCCAGCTAAGCGGGCGAATGCCCGTTAAGTCCACCAGTCTGGAGGGATGAGCTGGAAGACGTTGTTGATAAACCCGAATACCCAACCGAAAAACACCAGCATCATCAATAGCGGCATCGCCAGTACAATTAGCACCCGATCAATCGTCATCTGATAGGTGGCAATGACCGCCAGCGCAAACAGCACGATGCTCCACAGCCACACGGCCATGCCCAGCACCGCGCATAAAATCAATCCCGGCACCCCGATACCAATCTTCAACAGGCTGATGGGACCCATAAACAGCCACGGTAGCGTGGCCAAGCCGGATAGAATCAAGAACGTGTGAATGCGTGTTTGCGCGGTAAACGCATAAGACAGCAGTGAAATCAGCAGCCCCATGACGATCCAGACCAGCACGCCCACAATCGCGCAAAACGGCATGGTAATGGGTAATGACCCCGGGCTGCCGCCGAGGTTAGCCATTTGG
>CAZXUP010000190.1:0-3393 GCA_964643815.1 uncultured Vampirovibrionales bacterium | reverse complement strand
GATAATCGGCGCAATCGTAGAGACCAGCAGCACCGTAAGCACGGCGTAAAACAACAACCGGTGCCCCGGGTTCTCATCTGCCGCAATGGCGCGAAAGGTTTGCACCGGGTGAAACAAGACCACGTAAAACAGGTCCAGATAATTTTTTCGGAAATTGATCTGTTGAAAATCGCTTTTGGCGGCGTCATCAAATGCGGCGGTGTCGCTCATGGCCTTACTCCATGATCCAAAGCGGCTGGTTGGGATAACGCATGCTGAGCGGGATGATTTGCTGCAAGGCTGCATTGGCCGAGGGTTGCGCCGGTTGCAGGTGCGAACTCAAACCCAGCAACTGACCCAGCGTAAAATTGCTGCCGCCTTCTTCCAATGGCAGGCGATCCTTGCCTTTAATCTTGAACTGTTCTTTCGCCATCATATCCAGTGCGGTATAAGCCTCTTCAAAACCGCCGATTTCATCCACCAGACCGGCTTCCAATGCGGCGCGCCCATGCACCACCCGGCCATCGGCAACGGCCTTGATTTTAGCGATTCGATCCGCTTTTTCTTTGGAGCCTTCCTTCATGGTCCGGGTGCGGCCTGCAATCACGGCGTTCAGAAAGTCCGCATAGCTGTCGTCGATCAGTTTCTGGATGAGCGCCTTGTCTTCCACGGTGGGTGTGCGGTAAGGCGAGAGAATATCCTTGAACTTGCCGCTTTTAATTGTGACGGCTTGCACGCCGAGTTTCTGGTTGAGCAGTTGGCTGAAATCCATCGTGCTGATAATCACACCGATAGACGCCGTGAGGGTGCCGGGGTTGGCAAAAATCTTGTCGGCGGCGCAAGCTGTGTAATAGCCGCCACTGGCGGTGAGATCGCCCATGCTGACGACAACCGGTTTTTTCTTGTGAACGCGGGTCACGGCGGCGTTGAGTTCCTGGCTCATGGCCACGGTGCCGCCGGGAGAATTGATGCGCAACAGCACGCCTTTAATGCTGTCGTCCTTCACGGCGGCATCCAGCATTTTGCGCGCCGACACGGCGGGCGATTCGGAATGAAACAGGCCGCCTTCGCTGGCTTCTTCCATGCTGATCATGCCTGAGAGATCCACCAATAGCAGATGATTCTGTTTGTTGAGCAGCGAGGAAACCCCACCGCTGCGTTCTGATTTACGGGTTTTATCCGATTCCTGCGCGAGGCGTCCGGCATTGAATAACCCGACCAGCAATGCCAGCAAGGAGCAGGTTAGCAGCCCGAGTGCCACCCTTCGGGGAGTGATTGTGGTGTTCAAAGCGCCCTCCTGTTGTCTCTATCCGCTTGCCCTAGCTGGTGTTTGCCCTGCCTCAAGCAGCCTCTCGCAATTGCAATATGCGTCTATTCTAGTGCCTTTCATCCCGAAAGGAAAGTCTGTCTCGTTTTCAAGCTGAACCGTGGTGGACGTTCGATTCACGATTTATTTTGAAAAACCGAACATTTATCCCTTTGGCACCGAATGCTTTCACTCAACAATAAAATAAGTGGAACGCAAAATTTTGAATATTGAATAAGATTCAACCAAGAGGCAGTTTTTATGATTTCAACCGTTTATACCGGCTCGTTGACCGGGCTTGAGGCTCACCGTGTGGTTGTCGAAGTGGACATTAGCGCTGGCATCCCGGGCTTGACGATTGTCGGTTTGCCGGATGCGGGGCTAACCGAATCGAAAGAGCGTATCAAGGCGGCCATCAAAAACAGCGGTTTTGCGTTTCCGCTCAAAAAAGTGGTAATTAACCTGGCTCCGGCGGATTTGCGGAAAGAAGGCACGGGTTTTGATCTCCCTTTATGTGTGGCGATTTTGCTGGCATCCGACTGCTTAGCGCCGACGCCGTTTTTAGAGAAAACCTGTTTTATCGGCGAAGTCTCATTGGAAGGCTCGTTGCGGCGAATCAACGGTGCGCTCTCGATGGCGTTGATGGCAAAGAAAGAAGGCTGCACCGCTTTAGTCGTCCCGGAAGAAAACGTGCAAGAAGCGTCTTTGGTGGAAGGCATTGAGGTGTATGGGCTGAAGCACCTGAACGAACTGCCGGTGTTGTTCCTGCACCCGCCCAGTTTTCTCAAACCCATCGATCGTCAAGCTTTGCTGAACGAAACCACTCAGCCGCAGGATGTGGCGATTGATTTCTCGCACATCAAAGGGCAAGAAACGGCCAAGCGGGCGATGGAAATTGCGGCGGCGGGCGGGCACAACATGCTGATGCTGGGGCCGCCGGGCAGTGGAAAGTCGATGCTGGCGAAAGCCTTTCCCGGTATTTTGCCGCCGCTGAGTTTTGATGAAGTGTTGGAAGTGAGCCGCATTTACAGCGTGGCCGGGTTGCTGCCGCAGGAGAAAGGGCAGATTCAGCAAAGTTTAATTCGGCAGCGACCGTTTCGTTCGCCGCACCATTCGGCCTCGCGGGCTGGGCTGACGGGGGGCGGCAGTCACCCCAAACCCGGAGAAATCACGCTGGCGCATCGCGGGGTGTTGTTTCTCGATGAGTTTGTGGAATTTCCGCGCAACGTGTTGGAAGTGATGCGCCAGCCTTTGGAAGATGGCGTGATTACGATCAGCCGGGCGAACCAGAATATTACGTATCCGGCGAGATTTATGTTATTGGCGGCGCTCAACCCATGTCCGTGCGGGTACGCGGGAGACAACATCAAGCAGTGCACGTGCAGCGATCAGCAAGTGGCGCGTTACTTGCAACGCTTATCAGGCCCGTTGCTGGATCGCATTGATATTCATCTCGAAGTGCCGCGCCTGAGCGAAAGCGAGTTGCTGAACGTGCAACCGTCGGGCGATGCGTCTGCCGTCATTCGAGAGCGGGTGCTGGCTGCCCGACAAATGCAGGCAACGCGCTTTGCCGGGTTGAATATTCATGGCAATGCGGAGATGAGTCCGCAGCAGATTAAGCAGTTTTGTGCGCTGGACGGGGTGGGCCAAGGCTTGATGCAGAAAGCAATCCAGCGGATGCATTTAAGCGCGCGCACGTTTGATCGGATTTTGCGAATGAGCCGAACGATTGCGGATTTATCCGGTTCGGAGAATGTGCAGGCTCCGCACATTGCTGAAGCCTTGCAATATCGCACCATCGACAAACTCTACCGCATGCTCAAACCTTCTCAGGCCATGGCGGGGTAACTTTCGCTTGTAGGATGCGATATTTTTCCCCTACAATAGAGCCACTATGACTGTCACAGAAAAAGCGGATGTTATCGTTATCGGGGCCGGGCATGCTGGCATCGAAGCCGCCATGAGCGCGGCCCGGTTGGGCTGCACCACCCTGCTGATGACCATGAACCTCGACACCATTGGACAGATGAGCTGTAATCCGGCCATCGGCGGCCCAGCCAAGAGCCAATTGGTCAAAGAGGTAGACGCCCTGGGTGGTGTGATGGGCC
>CAZXUP010000189.1:0-5842 GCA_964643815.1 uncultured Vampirovibrionales bacterium | reverse complement strand
GCACCGGGCCACCTTTATCAGCAAAGGCCCGAACGCTTTCCATGACAGGTGAAAAGCGGGCAATCGCGCCAGAGCGCAAGTAATCGCCATAGCTGAAGCCGCCCGGCAGCAGCACGCAATCCACGCCGCTCAAATCGGTGTTATCGTGCCACAGAAACACGCAATCTTCTTTCAGGTAGAGACGGACGGCGTCCGCCATATCGCGTTCGCAGTTGGAGCCGGGAAAAACAACCACGCCAAATTTCATCGTTGCGTGATCCTCAACTCATAATCTTCGATCACCGGGTTGCTCAGGACGGTTTCCGCCAGCGATTTCAACTGCTTTTCAGCCTCAATCAGGCTAACTGCCTCGATTTTGATGGCAAAGCGCTTTCCTGCGCTGAGTGTTTGGACACCCTGGTAGCCCATCGCATGCAGGCTTTCCAAAATGGTGCGGCTTTCGGGGTTGAGAATCCCCTTGCGGCTATGCACCAGCACTTCCGCCGTGTAGGTTTGCACCGATGGGGTAACAGGTTGAGACGGCGCTTCTAAACGCGCCAGCAACGTGCGATACGTCTCAGCGAGGTCAGCCAGATCGAGACGAAACACGTCCTTATCCAGGACGGCGCCGGTTTTAACGTCCCGCAGCCGAAAGTTGTCCGGGCTGAGTTCATCGCCCAGCAGCAGGTTCCCCTGCGCGTCAAAGCCGAACTCCAGCTTGAAATCGGCGCACCGAATGCCTCGGGCAGTAAAATAAGCCAGAAACACTTCGTTAATCGCCAACGCCTGCCGTTTGATGGCCTCCAGAACCGTTTCGGTCGGCACCAGGTTGAGTTCCAGAATCAGGTCTTCCATGATCTGCGGGTCATCCTGGGTTTTGTGAAAGAACTCTACCAGCGGCTTGTGGAACGGCAAGCCCTCTTCAAAGCCAAACCGCTTGACGATGCTACCATACGCGAAATTCCGAACCACCACTTCCAGCGGGATCATCGTCAGGCGCTTGTAAACCAGCTCGTTGGGATTGGAACCAGACTTGATGAAGCAGGTCTTCAGGCCTTTTTCTGTCAGCAACTGAAACAGCAGCGTGGAGATACGGGCATTCAACTCGCCCTTGCCGGGGATTTTGGCATGTTTTTTGCCGTTAAACGCGGTCGCGTCGTCTTTAAACACCACCAGCACCTCGTCAGGCGCTGAACCCGCGCGTAAAATCTTGGTTTTGCCTTCTGCCAACACGTCAGTTGCAACAGTCATAAAAACATCCTTTTAAAATTAGGGCCGGGTTTGGGATAGTTCAAGCAGGGGGCGTGGGGGGAACCTCCAATCGTTGCCCGTAGGGCGTAAGAGTGGGGTTAATCGAAGAGGGGAACGAACCCCACATACAAAAACTCGGAGACTTATTTGGAATTTGATACAGACACTCTAAAGCTTTTTTGGCGTTTCCAAAACCACGCTCAAGTTTCTTTAAAAGCTGCCGATACTTACTTTACAAGCAAAAAATTTGCCTGTAAACGTTCAAAAACCGCCGATGACCTCGTTTCGTCGGCGGTTTTTGCGTTTCAGTCAACCCAACTTCCAGCCTGTCTCCCCAAAGCATCCCGCTCATAGCCTCCTTCCTACTTACCGGTGCTTCAGTCCAGGCTCGTTTTATCCCCGTCCCTGTTAACCTGTTTGCTGCGGTGGACCTCCCTGCTGTTGCTGCTGCAGCAATTGCTGCAGCAGTTCCGGGTGTTGTAGCAAATTCATCATTGCTTGCAATTGCTGTGGATCGATGGTGATCCCACCATTACCACTGGCTGGTTGCTGCTTCGAATCCGATTGGGCCTTCTTGTCGCCACCCGATTGCGCTTCTTTGGCCTTACGGGCTTTCTGTTGTTCCGGCAAGCTTTTGGCCCAGTCCACCACACTCACACCAGGTGCCACACTACCGGCAGCAGCCATTTGCTGGTTTATGCCATCCAGAAAGCTGGTCATTGCAGAACCCGGCTTATAAGCATAACCCTGTCCATCCAAACTGGGAATACCCGTTTGCGTGTAATTGGTCGGTTGCAAGGCGCCTCCACTGGCTTGAGCAGGCGAATTGCCCGGCATTTGCCCGCCCGGAGGCGGATAGCTCGTTGGAGGATAACCACCCGGTGCTTGTCCAGCTTGCGGCGGATAACCACCCGGCACTTGCCCTGCTTGAGGTGGCTGCCCCGCACCGCCCAGTGCTTGCGCCGCCTGACCCAGAAATGCCTGAAGATACTGATCGACATTAGGAAGCCCGGTTTGTTGCGGAGAACCGCCACCAGCGACCATGTAAGACTGCATTTGCGGATAACCGCCACCACCACCAATTGAACCTACTGGCATCCTGAAACCTCCACCAACACCATTGCAGCGCTGCCAAACGGCATGCTGTTCACTACTCGACTACTCAGACCAGGGTTTTGCAAGACCGACAGAACGTCATGTCTTGACTCCATCCCATCTACAAGAATAAAAACAACCCTGTGCGTAAAATTGCCTTTTTACACAAATCTCATCAAGCGCTAGCGTCCTTACTGGTCCATCAGCCCTGTCATTCCCGCGCAGGCGGGAATCCAGGTCGGCACACTAGTTCCCCGGCTGAGGCTTAAACCACTATGGTGACTGTACCGGTTTCCTGGCATGCTTCCCCTGGATTCCCGCCTGCGCGGGAATGACAAGACAAAACAGAAATGATGACAGGAAAAGTTAGTGCTTTTCGCGCTGGAGTGCCGCCGGTACTTCCAAGCCTTCGCCGCCCAGCACTTCCAGAGGTTTGCCTTCCACCGCCACATTGATTTTATGTGTGCGGTCTACCGAAAAAACCGTCTGTTTCAACTCCTCAACACGCTGGATGACACTGGTGGAACCACCCTCATCGGTAAACTGGCGAGAGAGATTAATCGTCAAGGTGTTGTTGCTCTGCTTGAGGCTCAGCAGTTTGGTGCCTTTCGGAATTTCCGTATAAAAGCCCTGGGTTTTCTCTTCCGCCGTCGGCCCTTTCAGCAGTTCGGTCAAGGCAAACTGAAGCGGTTCGCCCTGCATTTCTTTTGGCAAATCACGCACCACGTTTTCCACAATGCTGTGGTTGCCCTGGTATTTGCTGAAGAAAACCGTCACCGCATCCGGCGGCAAATTATTGGCGCCATAAAGCGGAACCGTTTTCTTGCCGCCATTCCACAAAACCACGCCCGCAATCAACAGAACAACCACCAGCAGCGGCAATAACAATTTTTTGAAACCGGAGCCTTGGTTTGATGAATGGTTTGACGAATCGGTAGACATGGCGTGTTGTTTTCCTCTACAGCTTCAAATTTCTGAATAGTTTCCAGGACACTTCTGCACCCATTTTACCAGAAGCCGCGCCGGACTTGGATCAGTTTATGGTATGCTGCAACTGTTTTTGACTCCCCAGCAAAGGAATAGACCCCATGCCCAGCTTTAGCGATCTGCGCGGTTACCTGGACTTGCTTCGCAAAGAAAATGAACTGGTCGAAATTTCCGTTCCCGTTTCCACCCATCTGGAAATCGCGGAAATTACGGATCGCATCAGTAAAGCCGCACCGGATAGAAACAAAGCCTTGCTGTTCACCAACGTGCAAGACGCCGACGGCAAAAAATTTGAGATGCCTGTGCTCATCAACGCCATGGGCTCGCACAACCGCATGATGCTAGCCTTGGGTGTGGAAACGTACGAAGAGATTCAGGAACGCATCCGCTTTTTCATCAAGCCTGACATTCCCGGCAACCTCTGGGACAAGCTGGCCATGCTGCCCAAGCTGGCCGACCTCAACAACTTTTTGCCCCGAAATTTCAAAGGCAACGCCCCTTGCCAAGAGGTTGTGCTGACCGACCCCACACAACCGATGCTGGATGCCATCCCCATTATCACCTGCTGGCCGCAGGATGCGGGACCGTTCATGACGTACCCGGCATTTTTTACCAAAGACCCGATGACGGACGAGCGCAATGTCGGTATGTATCGGTTGCAGAAATACGATAACGTGACCACCGGCATGCACTGGCACAAGCATCATGATGGTAGCCGGATTTATGAAAACGCCCAAAAAATGGGCCTGGATAAAATCCCGGTTGCCGCCGCGTTTGGATGTTCGCCGCATATCACGTATGCCGCCACGGCTCCGTTGCCGCCCGGCATTGATGAAATGATTTTCGCGGGCTTTTTGCACAACAAACCCGTACAAATGGTGAAATGCAAAACCGTCGATTTGGAAGTGCCTGCCGACGCCGAGATTGTGATTGAAGGCTATGTGCCGATTAATGAACTGCGCCGCGAAGGACCGTTCGGCGATCACACCGGATTTTATTCGTTGGCCGATGATTTTCCGGTGCTGCATGTCACGGCGGTGACGCATCGCAAAAACCCGATTTACCAAACCACCATCGTTGGCAAACCCCCGCAAGAAGATTGTTATTTGGGCAAAGCCACCGAGCGCATCTTTTTGCCGTTGCTCAAACTGTTCATTCACGAAATTATCGATATGAACCTGCCGTGGGAAGGCGTGTTTCATAACTGCGTGATCCTAAGCATCGACAAGCGCTATCCCGGCCACGCCAAAAAAGTAATGAGCAGCGTGTGGGGCTTTGGTCAGATGATGTTCAGCAAGTACGTCATTATTGTCGATAGCCATGTGAATGTGCAGGATTTGTCGCAAGTCGCGTTTCATGTGTTCAACAACACCGATCCCAAACGCGACATGATGTTTGCCGAAGGGCCGATGGATATTCTGGATCATGCCACGCCGATGTGGGCTTTCGGCAGCAAAGTCGGCATTGATGCGACCAAAAAATGGAAAACCGAAGGCTTTAATCGCGAATGGCCGGACGAAATTGAAATGGACGCCGACACGAAAAAACAGGTGGATTCTCGTTGGCAGGAGTACTTTGGCAAAATCGCCGCGTTTTCCAAGGCATAAAACTCGTAACAACCCATCAGCGGGGTAACTGGGAATGGGCCACCGGCTTTGGCGTGGAAGACCTGTATCATTTGGTGCGCCAGGTAGCCGAAGGCAAGCTGACGCCCAATCGGGCAAAAACCGCCGTCGTCAAACCGTTCTCGGATGAAGATTTGGCGTAACGCCAGTATGATTTGCATGCAAAAACGGTCCGTCAGATAACTGACGGACCGTTTTTTTAAATTTTTTGAAGCAGTTACAGAGAGTCCCCTGCCTATGGCTCACCCTGTGCTACCGATCAACCTCAACCAAGTGTTCCCTTACGATAGTAACCCTAATCCGAATCTGGTTGACGGAGATAACTGTTTTCTTGCTTCTTCAAGCGACAGGTTACCCACCTGAGCCACTTGAGACTTGATATCGGACGCTACGCCTGAACCGCCCAACCGGTTGGTCAACGACAGTTGATCGGTGCCGCCCTGGCTTAAAAGGCTCTCGTTTTTCTGCGTATTCTGCTTCGCATTGGTGGAAGCCGTGTTCTGCAACCCCGGAAGGTTCAGTCTATTAATGCTAAAATCTGCCATTGCTCTCTGTCTCTCCTTAACTGCTTCTCTCAAAATGGGTGTTTTCTCTCTGTAGTTGCATAAAAACCATGCCGGGGGTTTTGATGTTAGTCCAAACAACATTTGTTTAATTATCTTTACAAATTGTTTTTAAACCCAGACAAGACAAGCAAACCCACCTTGCACACAAGAGCAGGCTTACCGAAAAAGCTACCCCAAGCCTTCCTCTATAAGCAGACTGACCTCGCTGTCATGCCCCCACAGGCGGGTATCCAGGAAAAGCATGCCCAAAAGATCAGTAAACTCCAAAGCTGAAATGAAAATTGTTAGGGCCAATCGACATTCAGACTTCCTCTAAATGAAGACCTGTGATCTACTGTT
>CAZXUP010000188.1:0-5883 GCA_964643815.1 uncultured Vampirovibrionales bacterium | reverse complement strand
GCAGATTGCAGCCGATAGCTGGCCGCTGTGGCTGATGGGCTTGCAGTATATCGTGATGGTCCGCATCGACACCTTTCTATTACAGATACTGGCCGCCGACGGAGAAGCCCAATTGGGCATTTATGCCGCCGCCTTCCGTTTTTCCGAAGTTCTGGCCCTGCTGATAACAGCCCTGTGCCCTGCGCTGCTGCCACTGCTGGTCACAAGTCAACACGATGTGGAACGGCTCCGCTTTTTAACTCAAACCGGAACCCGCCTGATTCTAACCATCATGATGACGCTGAGCCTGCTGATTTTCTGGTTCGCACCCTGGATTACCCCAATTTACGGACCCGGCTACGAGGGCGCCACCGCCTGCATGCAGGTACTCATCTGGTCGCAAGCGCTGGTCGTCATCAACACGCTCTGTTACCAGTTGCTCATCATCTACAACGTTCATGGAAAACGCCCGGTTTTACTGACATCCGTCTTTGCCATGCTGCTCAATATCGTGCTGAACTACCTGCTGATTCCCAGGTTACAGGCTTTTGGAGCCTCATGGGCTACTGTCATTACGGAACTTTCAATCACGGTAGCCATGCTGATCCTGTTGAGAACGTTTACACCCCTTCGGCTCGGCAAAGAGATTGTAGTGATGGAAAGCCTGGTCCTGCTGTCTTGTCTGCCGGGCTGGATTTTTGGCGCCGCCTATGGCTGGCTGGGTATCCCCCTGTTTATCGCGGCGGTTTTCGGATTCCGCCTTCTGACAGTTGAACAAATCAAGAGCTTGGCGCAAGCACGGCTACACGCAGCTCCGACGCATCCCAAACCAGACGGTGCCCCTGTTTGACCGAACGAATTTCCGCGCCGTCTCGCTGTTGAATACACTCGGGCTTTGTCGCTTCGTTGTACGGAATCAACACCCAACCAAAACACGCCCGGTTTTTTGGCGTCAGTGCAACCAGTTTGCCCGGCCTCATCAGAGAAAAGCCGGGACTATACAAATTGAGATTACTGCGCCATGGCGATTGATCGCTCCATTCAATCTTATCGGCGCCAAATGGAACCGCCAGCAAACGCTCCCCAATCATCAAACAATGATCCGCAACGCGAATCGCACAATCCGGATGCACGTGCAGCAGCGAGTAAGACATCGGCGCCACACGCGCATCAAAATCCAGCGAATCCTGAATCACCCAGAACAATTCATCGACCGAATACACCGTGCGCTGGTGTCGATACTGCCGCTGAGAATTTTCATAGGTCAACGTGATTTTTGCGGCGTCACTGGCAGGATTTTCAACACGAATATCATGATGCGCCGGGTATTCGGCAACGCGAAAGCTTCCCCAAATCTGGGCCTGTTCCGTACCCGGCATCCAAACCGTATTATGCGCCGCCGTTCCCCGAAAATAATCGCGCAAGACGGACGGCGCATATTCGGAAATGCCGGAGTCCACAATCACCGGCTGGTTTTCAACGTGCAACTCAAAACTGCCGATATCGCAATGACTGTGCGCCGGCAACGAACGCAATCCAAAATCAGGGACGCACCGGGCACTTTCTGGCGAAACACGGCATAGCCGGCATCCGGCAAATATCGAAACGCAGCGGACTCATCGACAATCGTCTGGATGTCTTTCCCAAGCACCTGCTCCGCATACGCGTTCAATAAATTCAAATCCAGTGTCTGCGGCAAAGAGGAATCACCAAACAACGCAAGCTGCCCAGAGCTATGCTGTAACACGCCTGCCACCTGTAGCATTCGACGGGCGATGGCTTCCAAGGCTTGACGATCATCGTCCGGCTTTTCAGTTTTCAGCCAATGCAGACAATCCAGCAAATCCATTAACACCCACACGTGATACATCGGCGTACGCTCCATATGAAAACCGTCGGGGAGCGTTTGTTTTTCAAACACTTGAGGCAACAGACCGGAAATTTTCCGATACCACGCTTGCCCCAATGTTTCGGCTCCCGGCGTTTTTTCAAACACAAGCGCCGCCGCCAAAACACTTTTGAGGTTACGAATCAGGTGATTGCCTTGCACATCCCACTCCAGAAAGCGAACGACAAAATCCGCTTCCTGCTGAAAGACACGCCAAAACGCCGTTTGAAAATTTTGCGAAAAACGCGGCAAAACCGATACCAATTCGCAATAAACCAACACCCGGCGCGACACGCCATACGTTGACCAGGTGCGCTCGGCAAAGCCCAAACACCAAAACTGTTGAAAGCGATTGACCAATTCGTCGATTAAACGTTTCTCGAACAGAGTCGATGCTTCCGAATGCCGTAGTTGGCGAATTAATGGCAGCAGAAATTCGAGGTAACCGAAATTTTCGCGCCACAACGGCGTTCTCATTTCCAATTCCTGGCGCAGTGCTTCGATATCTGCCGGCAGGTGAAACGGCTCGTTCAAAAGCCCAACACCTTGCTCATCCAGCAACCGCCGAACGTCTTCCAACTGACGCTGCGCCGCTTTTGGTTCATTCAAAACAACCCATTGCTCAAAACCGGGCGGCAGGCAGGCCCCAGATAACCCTGATGGTTCCGGTAAAAAAAGCTTTGTGGGCGGCTGGTAGAATTTTCGCCCCACTTTCAAGCGCAACCGATGCCAAAGCCTATCCGGCGGAAAGTGGCGGATGGTTCGGAGCCAGCGAAACGGGAATAACCTCATCTATCCAGGCTCCTTCATGCGGGGGATTTTAAGCATCGATTCAGGGGTCCACATAACCTCAATGATACAATCTTTGGTAATAGTGGAGCTACAGGGATGCCAGCCAACCGGTTGAGAGAAACTCGCTTTTTCAGACAGGTACTGATGTTGCCTGCATTTTTGGCTGTGCTCATCGGGGTTTCATTGTCTTCCACCACACCAGGCTGGAGCGAGGATCGAATCGATCTGAGCGAAGCCGTAAATACGCCGGAAGCACCAGTCGCTATTCATCAGGCAAGCGGTCCGGATAATGAATATATCCTGGCAACAGGTGATGGCGTCACCGTCGAAGACGCCAATATGGGTTTGCTGACACCCCAAAAAATCTCGATTTCCGCAGATGGAACCCTGGATTTACCCCTAATCGGCATTGTGGAACTGGCAGGGCTTTCGCTGGATAAGGCCCAGGCTTTGCTGAACGAAAAATACAAGGCCTATTATGTCAACCCCGCCATTAGCTTGCAACTGCTTGGCCAACACCCCATCCGCGTTTACATACAGGGGGCTGTCCATCTACCCGGTATTTACGTCAGCGGTAAAAACACCCAGACTCAGGGTACGAGCAAATATAGCCTGGGCGCTTACGGTACAAACCTCTCCTTTAACCGTTTTTACCTGACGGATGCGTTGATACAAGCAGGAGGCGTCCAGCATAATGCCGACTTGCAACACATTAAAATCTATCGCAGCGTCCCACAACAGCAGATCATCCATATCAATCTGTGGGAACTTCTGAAGAGCGGCGCAATTATCCAGGATATTCCCCTGCAAGAACAAGATGTCGTGGAAATCCCAGCATTACCAAAAGAAATGCTGGTGGACAACACTGACTGGAAGATACTTTCCCAAAGCAACCTCAGCCGGAATGTGTTTAACGTGAATGTCATCGGCGCCGTCAACAAACCCGGCACCTATCAAATCAGCAGCCAAGACAATATATTGACTGCGATTGCAGAAGCAGGCGGATTTTCGGAACTGGCCAGCCAGGACAACATGTTCGTGCTGCGCACCAACTCGGCGGGACAAGTGTTCAAGAAACAGGTGAAGGCTTCGGATGGACGGCTAACGGGCAAAGGCAAAAGCGATTGGGTTGCCTTGCTGCCGGACGATGTCATTTTCGTGGATGAGGCCACCTCGAAAAAAGCGCTCAACGCCGGAAAAAGCTTGTTCGATAAAGCATCCAACGCCAGCGCGTTCTCCTTCTTCAATCAATTGTTGAGAGAGGATTAATATGCTTCGGCGGCTTGTTTATCTGTATGCGGCCATCAGTCTGTGTCTCAGTGTATGCTTGAGCGGCCTGACAGTCGTGTCGGCTGAAACACCCGTCTCTCCGCCCGAACAACCTGCCTTATCGGAAATCGAATCAGACGAAACACCACTCTCTCCCGAATTAAAAGGCAGCGCCGTTTACCAGGCGCCCTACCTGATTAACGCAGGCGATACGATTGACCTGGAAGACGCCAACATGGGCGTTCTGGTAAAAGAAGGAACCGTGTTAGCAGACGGGAGCCTCCGGCTGCCGCTTGTGGGAAAAATCAGCATCGCAGGCTTATCCGTTGCCGAAGCAAAGCAGCTTCTCAACCAGCGTTACCAAAAATATTACGTGAACCCCCAAATCACGTTGCGACTTCTAACGTGGCAACCCACCCGGTTTTACGTGATGGGTGCCGTCGCCTCTCCTGGCGTCTACACCAGCGGAAAAAACCTGGATCCTGAAAACAAACAGAATGCCCAACTGGGTAGTCACAGCATCCATGAAAACTTTTATCAGATATATGTTGCGGACGCCTTGCTGATTGCCGGTGGCCTGAATTACAACGCGAACGTTCAGGATATCAAGATCCATCGAAAACTCCCGGAACCCATCACCATCCACGTCAACCTGATTGATTTGCTCAAAAACGGAAACCTCATCCACGACTTTCCGCTACGGGATCAGGATGTAATCGAAGTCTCCGAGGTGCCAGCCAATGCGGTTGTCATGAATGACGATTGGGAAGCCTTTGCAAAAACCAATACCGCCCGGCAAGATTTCAAAGTGAGCGTGCTTGGCGCAGTGGAAAAACCCGACGCGTATTCAGTCACCCGAGAAGATAACGTACTGACCGCCATCACCAAAGCAGGCGGTTTTAGCAAAATAGCCAGCCACGACAAGGTTTTTATCCTGCGAACCACCAACACCGGGCAAGTCATCAAACGCGAACTCAACATGAAAGACCGGGCGCTTATCGGCAAAAAGCCCTTTGAGACCTGGGCAGCCCTGCTACCCAACGATGTGGTTTTCGTCGATGATTCCCGCGGAAAGAGAGCAACCCGTTTTGGGCTAGGCGTCGCTGACCGCGCTGCCAATGCAGCAATGTTTCCATTTTTCAACAATTTGTTCAGTGATCGATAAAAGCCCGGCGATCAACAGATCCTAACGGCCACACAGTTTGATGGGGATGATGCTGAGGCCATACAACAACACCATCGCCAAGCCCACAAACGCCATCGAAAGCGGATCCTGGCCGGGCGTGACAATCGCGGCGACGATAAAAATGAGCACAACCGACCAGCGCCATTCCCGAATCAGTTTTTCGGAGGTAATGAGGCCCGTAAACGAAAGCAAGAACAACACCATGGGCAGCTCAAACATGCCACCCGTCACCATCAACAGCGCCGAACAAAAAGAAATATAATGCTGGATTCCAAGCTGCACCTGGGCGACGCTTTGCCCGTAGTCCACCAAAAACTGAATGGCGGGCGGCACCACCAGAAAATAAGCAAAGACGGCCCCAGCCACAAACAACAGCGTGCCTCCCAAGACGGTCCATATCACCATGGCGCGCTCTCGCCCCAGCAGGCCCGGCATGATAAAGCGTAACGCCTGATACAAAATAACCGGCAACGCCAAAGCAAAACCCGAATACACCGCCAGATGCACGCTGGCCATCAACACTTCACCAGGGCTGAGCTGCACAAACACGACACTTTTGGGGGCCATCGCCTTAAACAGTTCAATCAGCGGCACGGCATACAGAAAACCAAGGCCCATGCCCAACAACAAAACCGCCACCGATGTCAAAATACGGTTGCGCAATTCAGCAATGTGATCGACCATCGGCATCGCTTTTTCATGCGCAGATGAAGATGGCACATAGGTGACATCCGGCAAACTGGAAGGCGCCAAAAGCCCCGGATCGGTG
>CAZXUP010000187.1:0-5890 GCA_964643815.1 uncultured Vampirovibrionales bacterium | reverse complement strand
CTCCGGGGAAATCGTCGCGCAATTGATAAACAGCTTCCCTTGAGCGTTCATCAACAGGTTGTCATCGGGTCGTTGATAAATCTCGCGCATGGCGGCATCATCCGTCACCACCGTAAAAATAATATCTGAAAGCCGGGTGACCTCAGAGAGAGAGGAGGTAGCTTTAGAATCCAGTTCTATAGCCAACGATGAAGCGAGTTCAGGAACGATGTCATACAAAGCTGCAATCGTCAGCCCCGTTTCTTTAAGGCGGCAGGCCATATTGGCGCCCATGCGGCCCAGGCCGATAAAGCCAATGTTAGGCGTCATTTGCTTCATTGGGTTAAAAACTCCTCTTCAGTTCCGGAAAAAAGGGATTGTGTGCTTGCTCTTCACCCACGGTCGTTAAGGGTCCATGTCCCGGGCAAATTACCGTTTCAGTTGGTAGAGTTAATAGCCGGGTTCGAATATTGGACAGCGCCTCCTGATAGGCGTAAGCCGCGCCACCAATCGAACCGGCAAATAATGCATCCCCAACAATCACCAATGGTTTCTCCAGCCCTTCAATAAAATAGCTGAGTCCACCCGGAGTATGGCCGGATGTTCCCAGTACCCGGATGCGAAGTTGGCCGAGTCGGAAGCCATCTCCATGACTCAGGGGTTTTAAGCCCAGCGGGTTTTCCGCGGCAGACCCATAGCCGGGAGCCTGTGTCTTTTCCTGTAATGTGTCCAAATCCGCAAGATGATCCATGTGGGTGTGCGTAATGAAGATACGCTTCAATGTCAGTTGTTTCGCGCGCAGGTGCTCCAGCATGGGTTGGCATGTCGCACCGGTATCGAAAGACGCCGCTTCCTGGGTCTTCGGATCCCAGATCAGGTAGGCATTTACGGTCATATTGCCATACCAGGTTGTAAACATGGCAAAACCTGGGATATCCTCAACCGGGGCCGGATACCAGGACTTCTGCGCCAATGCCGCCAGAGAAGGCTCATGCAGATTGAGCACAAAAGCCACCCGGTTCAGGGTATCCGCATCGTCGCGGCCATCCTGCAATCGCTGGAGTGCATCCAGAGGAATCCCGGCCCGGTCCGCCAGTTCTTCCGACGTCAAGCCTTGTCCGCGCATGGCTTTATTCAGGATATCGATATACTCATCCTCAATGGCCAGTTTTTCTTGCAGCTGCATCTATCCTCTCCTTTGAAACCTTCGTCCACAAGTTCGTATTTTACTGCAAAAAACCAACGGCCGCTGGACCCTTTACGGCCTTCTCCACTTCCATCCAGATCTCCATCGGTGACAGGCACAAAATGGTATCCCGGCTCCTCCGCCAGTTTTTTTTGACGCTCGCTGTCTTTCCGCCTCACATTAACATTAACATTGACAGCAGAACCAGACAGCCTACTTGGACAATTCGTAGTTTGATTAGTGTGATTGAGTACGCTAAACCAGAATCGCAAAGATGATGAGACTGAAAATGCTTGCAATCATGGCGCCAAGCGAAGCGGTTTCTTCTTTGATGCACAATCTGGTTTGACTATTGGACAGCGTAAAAAGAACGGACTGTAGGGGTTGAGAGAACATGGCTCTGCTCCTGTTTGCTACCGTTCTGATTCTCTCAGGGCAATGTGAAAATTGAATGACAGGGCATTGGTAAAGCGAGTAATTTCTTTCGGGCGGCATCTTTCATGCCCTATGAGGACGAGAATGATGGCAGCGTGACCATTTTAAAGAATCCGCATTCTCCCAGAGAGCAGGCGATTAAACCAACTCTTCCTTAAGCGCCTTGATAGCCACCTGGGTTCGATCATCCACGGCTAGCTTTTCAATAATGTTACGCACATGCGTTTTGACAGTATGCAGCGAGATGTCACAGCTTTCAGCAATTTCCTTATTGCTTTTGCCCTCAACAATTTCCCTTAGCACATCCATCTCCCGTTCCGTTAACTCCGTGCTATAGCGTTTCTTCTCTTTGCCTTGCACAGGACCTTTATCAACGGCTGATTTGCCGCCCGGTAGAGCCTGCATGACAATGCCTGCAATCGTCGGATCCAACCAAACGCCACCTTCATAAATAATTTCTATAACCCGAAGCAGCAAATCAACAGGCATATCCTTCAAACAGTAAGCATCCGCACCTGCAGCGAGAGAAGCCAGCACATGTTCTTCCTCCTGATGAGAGGTCAGCATCACTACCTTGATTTCCGGCGCTTCTGCCTTAATTCGCTGTGTTGCAGTAATACCGTCAAGAACCGGCATTCCAATATCCATCAACACCAGATCGGGGCGCTTCCCCAGCGCCATTTTTAGCGCTTTATCACCATTATCCACCTCAGCCACAATTTCAAATCCACCATGTTTCTCCAAGGTGTAAACCAAGCCGTTTCTTGTTAACTGATGATCTTCTGCAATTACAATTTGGATGGACGTGCTTGTCATAATAGGCTCGAATCTCTTTTTCTTGACATCATAGAGGAATGTTTAGGAAGGCTGATACTAAAAATGGTTCCTTCGCCTGATATGCTTTGCACTTCGATCTTACCATTGTGCAACTCTGCAATCATTCGACAAATAAATAAACCCAAACCGGATCCGATGCGTTTCGTCAGACGGGGGCCGCTATTGTATCTTTCGAAAAGATGCTTAAGAACTTTTTCACTCAAGCCCGGTCCATTATCGCCAATACGAACCACAACCGTTCCATCCGGACATTCCTCGGCAGCAGCCCATACTTCACATCCCTCCGGTATATTCTGCACCGCATTGGAAGCCAGATTCTGAAATAGGCGTTTCAATTGAACCGGATCGGCACTGAGAAGTGGAAAATCATCGGCAATCAAGTTCTTAAGCAAAATACCATTTTCTTCAGCCAATGGATGGAGCGTTTCGAAACATTGAGCCATCAACTGTCCCAAATGCACTGGCTCTATATCCAAAGTAATCTGCCCTTCTTCATAGCGGTATGTTTCCAGGATCGTACGCACCATTTCCAGCAAATCTTCGTTGCTACGGCGAAGATTAGTCAACAAGCGGCCAATTTGCGGGTCTTCAACCATGTCGAAACCGTCTTGAAGCATTTCCGTAACACGCTGTTGAGCCAGAAGTGGCGTTTTGAGATCGTGCGACAACATGGAAATAAACGTAGCGCGCAGTTGCTCATTTTCCTCCAGACGACTGACTAGACGGTTGAAACTTCGGATGGTTTCCCGAGCTTCGGTATGATATGCAAATCGCATGGGAAGTCTGACTGTAAAGTCATCTGCCACGACCCGTTTCAACCCTCTGGTTAATGAACTCATGGGCTCGATCACATCCTGATAAAACCAGCGTCCGGCCATTAATATCCAGCCCGATAGCAGCAGGATAAACAACAGGATAAACAACAGGTTTTGTTTCATAAAATCTTTCAGCTCGGCACGTGGCACGCTAATGACAATAAACCCGGCTGGTTCCGCATGCTGGTTTCGCAGCAAAAATACACGCGTCAAATATGACCGGCCTTGAATATACTCTTTGAACGTTTCTTCAAAACCAAATTGATGATTTCTTTTATCTTGCCCCAATATCTTCAGTCTGGTTTCCAAATCAGACGTCAAGGCTTTGCTGGACAAAGATTCATCCGATGACACCTCGACAGAATATCCATCCGGCTCTCGCACCAGCACCCGAAAACGATGCTGCAGCATAATACGCTGCAAATTGCTGTAGGCAACATCATTTTTGAGAAACCTACCAATCACCAATACCCCATCCACGCGCTTATCATTATAAGAATGCGGAATCGGAGAGGCCGCCACATAAGCCAGGTTCAAGTGCTGTCCAACCGGCTCCTGAAAGCGTTCAAATCCGGTTAAAACCTTCCCCGCAAGGCTCGATGAAACCAAGGTGTCAAACGACTTCTGGTTAAATGGCGCGGTCTGTCCGACATTAAACAAAATGCGCCGATCAGGCGACATAATCAGTACAACATCAAATGAATTTGTTTTTTGATACCGTTCCAGGTAGGTTTTAAAACGGCTGGCATCACCCGTAGCCAAATACTCATGATAAGAGTCGTTAAGCGATAGAAATGCCGCCTGCCGTGCGCTCATCGCCAATTCGTGATGGTTTGCATTAACCGTATCTTCTACATATAACAGACCCGATTCGAGAATTTCAGACAAATTACGATTGGCCTTGATGTACACATTTTCCAGCAAATAAACACTGAACATCGAAATCGGGAAAACCGCCGTCAGCAAAAAGAAAATCTGATACCGAAAGGTAATGTCAAAACGCTTCCACATGCAACTTACTCGCTCTCAAGGATGAGATCCTCCCGTCTTGGGATGAGGATGCCCTATCACTCTAAAGAATGAAATTCAGTCTAAACATCACTCTCCAGAAAATCCATCCAAAGACGGCTTTTAAGGTTCTGGATTTTAGATAGTATAGCAGTAACGAAAAATAAGCAGCATAAAAATATTACAACTTACGAGGTTTAGCTTTATGATTCCTCCTCATACAACATTAGACAGAATCAATCCGACCAATGATTCTACAGATCATTTAGCATCATTGCCCCATTCCAAGCAAAGCAATAATCAATCAATGAATCTCCCTGTAGACACTTTATCGCAAAAACTGTCCAAATGGCTGACCAGGCTTTTGTTTTGTGGGATGGTCTTAATGACGGTGCATTTCTTCCTCAAATTCCTCGAACAGGAAATTCCTCAGGCTTTGCATTTCTCTAATCACCCTGCCATACAAGTTGACCCAGCCGGATATTAATTCATTCACCTTTTACACCATCAATCATTTCAATAGGTATCGTCATGATCACACAAATGGACTTCAAGAGAAGTGTTTTCAGCCTGCTCTCATATCAACGGGTCGAAGGCATTTTTGCTCTTGTGTATGCATCCTTGATTTATGCCCTATATGAATTGCATGGCCTCCGATTCCTAACGTCCGTTAGCTTTCCAGTTGGACTTGCAGGAACTGTACTCTCAGTATTTCTGGCATTCAGAAGTAACGCCGCCTACGCCAGATGGTGGGAAGCTCGTATTTTATGGGGAGATCTGGTAAATGCCAGCCGTATTTTTGGCACGGAAGTTCTTTCCTTTTTCACACCGCCAGAAGGAAGCGACTTGCCGGAAGATGCCACATTTCGCATGAAAAAAGAGCTGATTTTGCGACACCTGGCTTTCATCAATCTGATGCGCATGCAACTACGCGACAAAATCAAATTTCATGAAATCAAAGACTATATTAGTGAAAGCGATTTTAGCCGAATCCGCCGGGCAGGAAACCCGGCCGCACAACTCAACCTTATCCAGGGTGAATGCCTGCGTGACGCCATGAAGCAGGGTTGGATCAGCGATTACAGACTGGTTTCGATGATGAATGCGTTAGAGCGATTTTATAATATCATCGGCGGCTGTGAACGCATTAAAAATACCCCGTTCCCTCGAGAATACGACAGTTTTCTTCAGCTTCTGATATGGGGATTTATTTTGATATTGCCCATCTATCTGCTGAGTTTATTTGCAGATGATTTCTCAAAGATGCTGAGTATTCCGCTAAGCGTGATTACCACACTTATTGTCGGCTTTGCAAACAAAGTCGGCGAATGCCTGGAAGACCCCTTTGAAAACCGCATTCATGATATTCCCATGACCTCGCTTTGCAACCTGATAGAGCGGGATTTGCGTCAACAATTACGTGAAAATAGCATTTTCAGCAAACCCAAAGCAATTAAGGGGGTTGTTTGGTAGCAGGCATTTAGATAACTGACAGGCGTCCAAAATTCAGGCCCAGTTGAGTGTGTTGAGTGGCTTCCATTTTGGGTGCCACGCAAAAGTAGGGAGTTTGCATCATTGGTCTTGAACCGAAAAGCGTACCAGTTTGAATGAGAAATCGGGGATTCAAACA
>CAZXUP010000186.1:3282-5926 GCA_964643815.1 uncultured Vampirovibrionales bacterium | reverse complement strand
AACGACATCCCCGCCCATCTGCTGGACATCCCCCAGGAAATCAATACACCCCAGCGAGCTTCGTAAGGCCATCAATCCCTTGCCCGGCCTGCCATTCCCAAGTCTCTCTGTCATTCCCGCGCAGGCGGCCAGCCAGCTGGCTTTTGATTGGGCTGGTTGGTTTTGGTTCAACAGTTGCGCCGCTGTCATTCCCGCGCAGGCGGGAATCCAGGAAAAGCGTGCCCGGAAATCAGTCAGTAAAAGCATTGTGAACTAACCGCCAGTCTACCGGCCTGGATACCTGCCTGCGCAGGAATGACAGATATTGTTTGCGCTTGCTCCTGTACTTTTCAACCCCCTTTCCATACAATGCGGTTAGACTTGGTTGAGAGAGGCTATGTCAAAGGGAGGATCTGTGGCCGCAGTACACAGCAAGCCCAAAGGCTTTAATAAAGTCGTCAACACGTACGACGAGGCGCTGGAAGGCATCCAGGACGGTATGACCGTGATGGCCGGGGGGTTTGGCTTGTGTGGCATCCCTGAAGGCCTCATCAAAAAAGTCTACGAGCTGGGCGTCAAGGGCCTGACCTGTATTTCCAACAATGCGGGGGTGGATGGCTTTGGCTTGGGCATCTGGCTGGAGAAGCGGCAGATCAAAACCATGATTGCTTCGTATGTGGGCGAAAACGCCTTGTTTGAGCAGTTGTATCTTTCGGGCGAGATGGAAGTGATTCTCACGCCCCAGGGCACGCTGGCCGAGAAAATTCGCGCAGGTGGCGCGGGGATTCCCGCGTTTTACACGGCCACCGGTTACGGTACCTTGGTGGCCGATGGCAAGGATACGAAAGAGTTTGACGGTCGCATGTATGTGCTGGAGCGGGCGCTGAAGGCGGATTTTTCACTGATAAAAGCCTGGAAGGCGGATACGATGGGGAACCTTATCTACCGCAAGACGGCGATGAATTTTAACCCGATGATGGCGGCGGCGGGCAAAATCACCGTGGCCGAGGTGGAAGAGATTGTCGAACCCGGCGCGCTGGACCCGAACGAGATTCACACGCCCGGCATCTACGTGGATCGTGTCATCAAAGGGACGTTTGCGAAGAGGATTGAACAAAGAACACTCAGAAGCTAAGGGTCGGTGCAGGGCAGGGACAGGCCCTGCGGATACTATGTTGCCTAAACCTACAATTGATACTTAAGGATTTATATGCTCAGCAGAGAACAAATCGCGCAACGCATTGCACAAGAGCTGAAAGATGGCTACTACGTCAACCTCGGCATTGGTATCCCCACACTGGTCGCCAACTATATCCCGAGCGGTATCGAAGTGCTGTTCCAGTCCGAAAACGGCTTGCTGGGCATGGGGGCTTTCCCCACCGAGGCCGAGGTCGATCCCGATCTCATCAACGCGGGCAAGCAAACCGTCACGGCAGCTACCGGAGCCAGCTACTTTTCATCCTCCGACAGCTTTGCGATGATTCGGGGCGGGCATGTCGATTTGACCGTACTGGGCGCCTTTGAGGTCGATCAACAAGGCAATATCGCCTCCTGGATGATTCCGGGCAAATTGGTGAAAGGCATGGGCGGGGCGATGGATCTGGTGGCCGGGGCTGAAAACATCATTGTGGCCATGGCGCATGCCAACAAGGCGGGCGAGTCCAAAATCCTCAAACACTGCACTTTGCCGCTAACGGGCGTCAATTGCGTCAAAAAGGTGGTTACCGATTTGGCCGTGCTGGAGCTGCGCGGGGGCAAATTTCACTTGCTTGAGCGCGCGCCGGGCGTTTCGGTGGATGAGATTAAAAAGCTGACCGAAGCGGAGCTGGTCATTCCTGCCGAGGTGCCGGAGATGCAATTTTCCGTCGCTTGTGCTTGAGTGGCGATTAAAGAATCGTTACTAAAACATTAGTAGAAAGTCATTGATTTTTCGCGTTCAATTTCACTATACTAGTTTCAACCCGCAAGCACACAGCGATTTTTGACCTGTGGTTCGTTCAGGAAAAGGCAGATAGAAAGCCTTCTGGACATCGGAGCTTGGTGGGTATAGAATCAACAGACCAGAGAGTGGCTTTTATATATTTCAACGATTTTGGATGCTCGGAGGAAGACTGAAGGGATGGACTTGAAGCAGGGCGACTTGGAAAATATCATTCTCAATGCCCTATGGGATTTGGAGAGTGACGGCAGCGAAAAGATTTTCGTTGGCGATATCCAGGAGAAAATCAAATCTCCGAACAAAAAATGGGCGTACACCACGGTCAAAACCGTTTTGGATCGCTTGGTGGACAAGGAAATTGCCGTGCGCGAAAAAGACGGCAAGAAGTACCTCTACCATTCCGTCGTTGATCGCGATGAAGCCGGTGTGTTGGCTCTCAAAAAAGTGGTGCGCCAATATTTCAAAAACGATGTGAACGAGTTGGTGTCGTGTCTCAACCGTTTGCAAACCCCGGCAGCCGCTTCAACGGCCAAAATCATCGGCGAACGCAAAGCAGCGGCGCGCCAGTTGGAAGAAACCCGCCGGGAAATCGCCAACCGCTAAGAACGGATCAAAATTTAAAAATACCTAAAACTCTCATTGTGAAAGCAATGGGAGGCGGACAATCTTCTGGCGAAGACCGGCAGGAGGCAGCCGGCAATTCCGTCCAACCATCTGCTGATCAGG
>CAZXUP010000186.1:0-3272 GCA_964643815.1 uncultured Vampirovibrionales bacterium | reverse complement strand
ATGGGAGTTTTTTGATCCGTACAACAACTCAGTCCTGTGTCTCTCGGCTGTGGTTTTACCAAGTTGGCTGAGCGAAGTTTAAAGGTTCCGGCTGGCGCTGGGCGGTTTGCTCGTTAATCTCGTGCTTGGAAGCGCCGGGTGGGCAGTTGAGTGCGCCATCACAATCATCTGGCGGTTTGATGTAGCGGTAGCCTTGAATGACAGAAGCCACAAACTCCGGCGGCGTATCGGTCGGGGCAGGTCCTGGCTGTACGTCGCCTACGGCATCCAGCCAGGCTGGGGCGGTTAAAACGCGCTTGACGGCATCAAACGTATATTTCTCTTTGGCTAACAGTCGGCTCAGCGATTTGGGCCTGCCAAAGAATGGGTAGATCCAGGTTTCGTTTTTTTCATCTTTTCGCCATTTTCCGACCACGCGACCCTGCGGGCTTTCGTTATCAAGCAAACGGCCATCGGCACTGAGAAAATATTTTCGCGCCTTGGTGGCGCCACCGTTGCGGCTGGTGTCCACGCGCACGTCCAGTTTTGACGAATTCTGGCGATTGAGCAACGGCAGCAAGCGGCCAAGGTAGTGCAGCTCGGTTTTGGAATCGGGCTTGAAACCGACGACGGGTTGGCGGTTGGAGACATTGGAGGCAAGGCCGTGGGCGTGGGCGATTCCGGCTTCGTTTAATGCGCTGGCAATGCGTTGAACGTCTTCATCGCTATAGTCAAACCAGCCGCTGTGCCCGGCCTCCAGATAGACGTGCGCGCCTGCGTCTTGATACAAACTGATCAACGCCTTGGTGACCCGGATGCGATCCGCATAGATGCCCTCCGACTCTGCGTTGTGATTGTGATCGCGCCGGTATTGCACAGCTAGCGGAATGCTGTCGGGTTCAAGATAAATCACCGGATGGATGCCGCTGGCCTGAACAAATTTGCGGATGAGGTCGGCATTCAGCCGGTTATCGGCCAGATAATCGTCGTAGTTTGAAAAGCCGCCTTCGGAGGATTGGCCCAGATCCCGCAGGGGAATGGCATAGACCACAATTTCCGGAATCTGTCTTTCCTTGGCGGCGGCTTTCAGCACACGGGTGAGGATTTGCAGGTTGTCGCCGACTTTGTGATATTGATCCAGCCAGATGGCATGCGGTTGGCTATAAAGCTGGTAGCTGCGCGTCCAGGTCGGGATGAACATTTCCAAATCCCTGGGACGTTCGGACCACGTCCAGCCAATGAGCGCAAAGAGGGTCGCCAGGCCAAAGACAAACAACAGTGGTTTCATTCTGAAAAACCTCATCCGCCAGCCAGTTTGACGTGATAAACATACGCAACCGTCATGCCTAAAAATGCCCCGACAATCACTTCAAAGGGCGTGTGCCCCAGCAGTTCCCGCAGGCGCGTCGGCACGTAATCCTGGCGGTGTTGGTAAATATCCTCGCTCAGCTTGTTGAGAATGCCCGCCATTTTGCCTGCGGCCTGTCGCAGACCGGCGGCATCGTACATGACGATAAGCGCGTGGCCCAAGGCAACCGCAAACACCATCGACTTGAACCCGGCAATCAGGCCCACGCTGGTGGCGATACAGGCCACCATCGCGCTGTGAGAACTGGGCATGCCGCCCGTGTATACCAGGGTTTTAAAGTTGACCGGCCGCCTGATGATGAGATAGATAACGCACTTGATGACTTGCGCGGCAAATGCAGCCGTGGCGCTGGATGCGATAACCTCGAGACTGGTTCCTGCAATGCTCATGCTCTAAATCCTGTGAATCCTGTTTTAGCTAAGACGATGGGAGATAAAACCCGCAAGCGCTTTGAGGGTCGTATTGTCGTATTGGGGTGGCATGCTGTTTTTATCCTCCAGCAATGCCAGCGCTTCTTTTGAGAGTTGCTCGACATGCGCGCGGGAGGCTTCGATGCCGAAAAACGCCGGATACGTGGCTTTTTCCTGCAACTGGTCTTTTCCGGCGGTTTTGCCTAACGCTTCGGTGGTCGAAGCAATATCCAGCAAGTCGTCTACAATCTGAAACGCAAGCCCCAGTTTTTCGCCCAATAGCGTGAAGCGCTCCACAATTTCCGGCGAAGCCCCGGCCAGTCTGGCTCCAGCCCTCAACGAAAACTTGAACAGCGCGCCGGTTTTGTAGGTGTGGATGTATTCCAGAATCTCTTGCGTGTAAGGCTTGCCTTCGTATTCGATATCGACGAACTGTCCGTTGACCAGGCCCTGTACGCTGGTGACGTCCGAGAAATCGCTGATGACGCCCATGAGTATGGCGGGCGTGATGGGATCGGTTTGCGGCGTATGCTTGGAGATAACGCCGAAGGCCAGCGCAATCAGGGCGTCTCCGGCCAAAACGGCGGTGGATTCGCCAAAGGCTTTGTGCGCGCTGGGTTTGCCGCGGCGCATGTCGTCGTTGTCCATGCAGGGCAGGTCGTCGTGCATCAGGCTTTGCGCATGAATCAATTCAATCGCGCAGGCGGTGGGCAGAATATGCTCCAGCTTTCCGCCGCAGGCCTTGCAGGCTTCAATCGCCAACACCGACCGGATGCGCTTGCCCCCATTGAGGGTGCCGTAGCGCATGGCCTCCCACAAGCCGCCCGCTTCCGAAGAGGCGTCATGGTGGCGTTTATCCAGATAGTTATCCAACTGGTCGTTCACCAGCTTGAGGGTCTTGGCAAAGAGCTGGTCGTAATCCGGATTTTGCACGTGTGCCGCCTGAGGGGAAATCATAGGCTTCATTATACCGGGAAGTCATCCGATTCAATACCGGTTTCAGGGCTTTCGTCTGTTTCTTCCGTTTTCAAACGGCTGACCTGCTGACGGGCCGTGCGGCGGGAGACATCGCGGTTTTTTTCCTTCAGCCGCAAAATCTGCACGGCGTCGCGGCCTTTTTTGCTCACCTGCTTGTAGCCATACTCCTGTTTCTGGCTGGTGGCCTGGGCTTCCTCTTTATATTCGCGGGCCTCGGTAATCAGCGCCAGATAACTTTGGTAGCGACTGTCGGCGATTTCCCCCCGGCTTGCCTGCACCGCACAGTCTTGGGTGTCTTCCAAATGCAGACAGTCTGAAAACGCGCATTGACTACGATACGGCGCAAAATCCCGGTAGATGCGTTCAATCTCTGTTGGCAAGATGTAGTTGAACTTGAGATTGCTGAAGCCCGGCGTGTCTGCAACCAGCGTGTGGGGACGGTTAGGATCAATGGCAATCAGCTCTACATGCCGGGTGGTGTGTTGGCCTCGGGCAATTTTTTCGGATACTTCACCCACACGTAAACCCAGCGCAGG
>CAZXUP010000185.1:0-5931 GCA_964643815.1 uncultured Vampirovibrionales bacterium | reverse complement strand
CCCTTCATATGCATCTTCGGCCATCAGCAACGCGCCGTCGAGATCGCAATAATCCACCAACGGAGCCAACTGCGCAAACGCGGTGATTGACAGCGATGTTTCCCCAAAGCCGCCCAGCATGATGTTGAGATCATGCGCGCGGGCCGCATGAATTATACGTAGACTTTCGGTTAGCCCACCGGTTTTGGTGTGCTTGAGATTAATCGAATGAAAATATTGCGCGCAACGCGGAATGTCTTTCAGCGTATGGCAGCTTTCATCGGCCATCAAGGGCAAGGCGGCGTTTGCTTTCAGCTTGGCGTAATCTTCGTCTTTGCAGGAAAGCTTTAACGGCTCTTCCACAAATTCCACGTGGTTTTCCGCGAGCAGTTGACAGATATCAATCGCGGGATCGACATCCCATGCGGCGTTGGCATCAACACGCATCGTAATTTGCGGGTGCGGGGCCATGCGGCGAATGGTTTCAAACAGCGTCACATCGTTGGGCGAGCCGAGTTTAACTTTCAACACATCGTAACCGCGAGAGAGCGCCACTTCCGTTTTATGCTTGACGGTATCCAAGTCCGCAATGCCGATGGTGTAGGAACTCTTGGGCGCTTTGCTTGCATCCAGCCCCCAGAGTTTCCAGACGGGCATGTTTAAAATCTTGCCTTGTAGATCGTAAAAAGCCATATCGATGGCCGATTTTGCGGCGAGATTGCCGTCCAGATTTGAGAAACGTTCTTGCAGCTTTTGAATATCAAACGGGGTTAAATCGTCCAGAATTTTATCTTGCTTTAACTTTCCGTAAAATTCGCATACCGTGGAAGCGTTCTCTCCGTAAAATTGCGAAGGCACCGACTCCCCCCAACCCACATAGGACTTTCCGTTTTGTTCGCAGGTCAGTTCCGCAATCACATTGGTGACGTGCGTGTGCGACTGGCGCGAGATGGTAAATGTAAACTCGTAGGGAATATCAATGGTCCGATATGCAAGTTTCACAGGCGGTTTCCTTATCTGTTTACCGGACGCTCGTGGGAGCGCACTGCAGCGCATCCAATAATTCTTCCACACCATAACGAACCGGATCGGTGACCGGTAAACCTATTTCATCGGTCAGTTGATCGAGATAGCGTCGCGCTTCCGGTTCCGGCAGCATGGAGGTATTGACCGAAACACCGAGCACTCGCGCCCTGGGCATATCGTGCGGACGGCTCCACGAAGCGGCTTGTTCGTATAAGGCGGCAATGTCTTTCATGGGTGGCAGCGGAATTTTGGGGTAATTGCGAATGGCGTTCGTTCCTGCCTTATGGCACAGAACCATCGCATCCGGATTCGAGCCATGCAGCAGTGAGAGCGTAACGCCTGAATAGGCCGGGTGCATGAGAGAGCCTTGACCTTCGACAAAAATGCAGTGCGGTTTGCCGGGCGCCTTTTTTTCAAGAATTTCCAGTTCGTCCTGAATACAAACCTCCATCGCACTTGCCATGAAATCACCAATGACGCGATCCAGCGGCGTACCGCGCCCGGCGATGAGAATGCCGGTTTGCCCGGTGGCTAAAAACGCGGATGAGAGTTTGTGCTTTTTGGCTTGCGCGTGAAGCTCCAGCGCGGTGTGCATTTTGCCGACCGAGCAGTCCGTGCCGACCATGGTGATGACTTTCAGGCTTGACGGTCGAGGCTTTAGACAGTTAATCACCTGAAATTTATGCCGTCCGTATGCCTCCGGATCGCGCACATCCCACAGGCGGACTTTCTGCTTTTGGGCCAACACAACCAGGTCGGGTTCATCATTCAAAAAGAAATGCAAACCGTTGATGATGTGCAGGCCGTTGCTGATAGCTTCCGTTAACATGGCGCACCACTCGCGCGGAAGTTGTCCTCCGGCGGGGGCGGTGCCAATCAGCAGGGCTTTTGGCTTGTGCTTCAGTGCTTCTTTTAGCGAGACGACAATCGGCGCGTCGCAGGGCATCCCGGTGACCTCCCGAACGGTTTTACCTGCGCGGGTCGAGTCAATCACGGCGGCAATCGGCCACTCTCCATAGCGAATCACGCCCAGCGCCAGCTTGGATTGTGTTCCGCTAAAGCAGCCTTCCGCAAGAACCACCAGCGGAGTTTCCGCCGGGTTCCATTCGTAGTCATTACTGACCGTCACGCCGCTCAGCCTTTCCCTTAACGCACAATTTCTCTCTCTATTTTAGCGGTTTTTATTCAACATGTTTTATTCAATCTGGCAGCAAAACCGAAGATTTATCCGTTTGGCTGCCGTGTTGCTTGGTTTAGTATCTCGGCAAAGCTGATGATTAGTAGCATTTGGCATTGTTTTTTAATAAGAGGAATAGACCATGACTCGCTTTTTGTCCGTATTGGCCGCATTTTTACTGTTAAACCTGACGACTTCCGCAATGGCCCAGTACGATGTCAGGAAAATTTACGCCAACGACGGCACCTATCTGGGCAATACGGGTAACCAGTACGATTCGGATTCTATTCACAATCCTTATGGAAAGTATGGTTCTCAATACTCATCGCAGTCCATCAACAATCCGTATGGAAGCTATGGGTCCCAATACTCGACAACGAGCCCTAATAATCAGTATGCTGCCCCAGGCTATTCGGTGTCCCCCTATGGCAATGACAGGCGGCGATTTGGCGGTAGTCCGTATATGGGTTATTAATCTTTGGTATACCAACCTGGGTTTGGTGCAGCAGCTTTGTAGGACTTTATTCTGCGAGCTGTTCGGTTTAATATGCGTCAAAATCCCTAATTTACGTGGAGTTCTATGCCTTTTCGTTTGAAACACTTTAAAATCCCTGCTCTCTTTGCTGTTTTAGCTTTGTGGGTGGGTATTGCTTTGGCTGGGGATTTGCTTTGGCAAACTTACCGTCAGGAGGCAGACAGCTTGGTTGATGGAAAGAAAGACTATGCCAAGGCAGAAACCCTGTACCATGCGGCGCTTAAGGAATGCAGCACTCTATCAGATAACGGCTCGGCGAGTTTGAAATCCAGGTGGACTTGTGAGATGAGTATCCAGTCTGCTTTGCAGTCGATGTATTTGAAAATGAAGCGCTTTGAAGACACTCAAAAAGTCTTGTCAAATATGTTGGCAACGTATAAGGCACATGCGTCCGATGGGCTTGAAGGATGGGAGATTACTATTTCCCAGGCCCTTGCGGACTTGAAGTTGGAGCAGGGAAATTTAAAAGAAGCGGAAGAGTTGTACCGGTTTACCCTGGAACTTTATGAGAAGAAAGGTGAGCCGACTGGGGAACAGGCATCGGTGCTGCACGCTCTGGCCGTGGTGTATGCACGAACTGAAAGAATGCCACAAGCAGAGGCTCTTCTAAAAAAAGCGGAGGCGCTTCGTCACCACTTGGCAACATGTACGCCTTCTTCGGAGGTGGATTTTGGTCCTTTTATGAAAAGGATGCAGAAACAAATTCGTGCCAACTGGCATCCTCCAAAAAGTAAAGTGATTGCTTTGTACCGAACGGTTGTTTCTTATAATGTTCTTGAGGATGGCAGTTTGGAGGATATCAAAATCAAGCAGCCCTCTGCTAATCCACGGTATGATCAAGCGACCTTGGACGCCTTGAAATACATGGGAAAACTAGAGGAAGTGCCTAAGAGTTGCTTTAAAAAAATTCCGGTAGAATACACGTTTGATTATGATGTGAGAAATCGTCGCTAGCCACTCGTCCCCAATCCGGTGGCGATGCCTTCGATGCTGGAGATGATGACGCGGTGATACGGCTCGATCATCGGACTGTTGGGGGATTCCGCGACCAGCTTGCGATACCTGGAGAGTAGCTGAACCTGGATGTAGTTAAGCGGATCGAGGTACGGCTCTTTCAATTCGATGGATTGCTTTAGCATCTGCACTTCGGGTTCGCTGAGCAGCGGCTTGCCGGTGATATCACCAATCATGCGCAGGGTCAGGTTATATTCGGCTTCAATATCCGCCAGCATCGCAAGTGTTGCTTCTTGTGTTTCTGCCGGTGCAAGGTTGCAATAGTATCGAGCGATGCTCAAATCCGTCTGTCGCAAGATAATTTCGCTGTTTTCCAGCACGCTTTCGATAAACGGCCAATGACGGTACATCTCTTTGAGTTGCTGCAAGTTGAGTTCCGGATCATCCTGTACAAATTTAGAAAGCGCCGTGCCGAGTCCGTACCATCCGGGAATGATCTGCCGTGACTGGAACCAACGGAACACCCAGGGGATGGCGCGCAGATCGGCAATGGATTGGATTGCATGACGCCGCGCGGGGCGGGAACCAATTTTGACCAGCTCCACTTCCTTGGGCGTCACCTGATCAAAATACTCCAGAAAATGCGGGTTCTCATGCACCAGGCTGTCATACTTGGCGCGCGCGCTTTTGGAGAGCTGCTCGGCAATGGTTTCCCAGCCCTCTCTGTTTTTCGTGAACGTTTTTTTCGATTCCGGGGCGTCAAGCCGCTCCAGGTTTTTCTGGATGATGGCGTTCAGTAGGTTTTCGCAGTGAGCCTGCGCGGTTTCGGGCACGTTGTAATAACGTGACAACACTTCGCCTTGCTCGGTCAAATCCTGACCGTATCGCACCGTATCGGAAGGGAGCGCCTGAACCGCGCGTTGGGCCGGACCACCGCCGCGCCCAAGGTTGCCGCCGCGTCCATGGAAAAAACGCAACTCAACGCCTGCCGCTTTGGCGACATCCCACAATTCTTTCTGTGCCTTGTAAATGTGCCAGTTGCTGGAAAAATATCCACCATCTTTATTACTGTCGGAGTACCCCACCATGACCATCTGCCGGTTATTGCGCGCGGCCAGTTGCACACGGTAAGCGGGGTTTTCAAACAGGGCCTTCATAATGGCCGCGGCGTGCTGCAAATCGGGGATTGTTTCAAACAGCGGCACGATATCCATCCGGCTGACAAATTGGGACGTACCGTCGGCTGCATACACCGGGTAGAACAAGCCCTGGGTTTTCAGCAGCAACAGCGCGCACAAAATATCTTCCACGGAAGATGTCATTGTAAGTACGAGGTTGTGGCAGGCGTTGAGGCCGATAAAATGCTGCGCGCGCCGGGCCTTGCTTAACATGCCCAGCATCCGTTGAATCACGTGGCTGCTTTCGCCGTCACCGGGCAGATGGGTTGAGGGATCTTGCCACTGATGGGTGTCCAGTACCTTGCGCGACAGAATTTCTGTATTCAAAACGGCTTCTAACGGATCGGCGTTTTGAATGCCGGACGCTTCCAGAATGGCTTTTGCGGCCAGATTGATGTGGCCCGACTCTTCACGCAAATCGATGCTGGCGAAATGAAAACCGAAGATTTCGACGTTCTTTTTCAGGCGCTCCAGCCGTACCTTAACCGAACGGTGGTACCCTTGTTGCTCCAGGCTGCGGCAAACCAAATCCAGTTCCGCCAACAGTTCATCGGCGCCGTTATACACAAACGGCACCGAAAGCCGTTTGTCGGAAGCAAGCACGAGGTTCTGCCGCAAGGTGCGATCCAGCTTGAGCGCCATTAGCGTCAGCTTGAGGCGGTAAGGCTCCCGCTCCAGCAGTTCGGCGTAATTGCGGGTATCCTCACGGGCCTGCCGCATTTCCTCCAGATCCTCGCGGATGGATGCTTCAAGTTCGTCGCTTAAGCCGATACGGTGGGTTGCGTGGCTAATTTTATCCTGCGTAAGGCGAATATCGGCGGCATACAGTTCCAGAATGGCGCGGTATTGGCGAATTAACGCATCGGAAAAAACGGCGGGCGTGACGGTGGGATTGCCGTCCATGTCACCGCCCACCCAACTGCCAACGCTTAAGAGCGGGTGGTTGATTTTTGCCGGGTGGGCTTCAGTCGATTTCTCCGCGGAGGCGGGATAGTAGTATTCCAGAGCCTGCTGCAATTTCTGGTGTACCTTGGGGACTGTGGCGTACAACGTGCGCGTCAGGTAACTGAGCACGCGTCCAA
>CAZXUP010000184.1:3345-5965 GCA_964643815.1 uncultured Vampirovibrionales bacterium | reverse complement strand
GCTCATCCGCCTTGGTGTTGTTTTGACCCTACCGCATTAATGGACTTGGTATAATGAGGAATCTCGCCAGGGGGCGTCCGGTTCAGTTTTGACCCTACCGCATTAATGGACTTGGTATAATCGGCCCTGCTGGGGGACACCGGATGAAATCGTTTTGACCCTACCGCATTAATGGACTTGGTATAATGCCGAAAAACGCGCCGCGCAGGTTTTTGTCGTTTTGACCCTACCGCATTAATGGACTTGGTATAATCCTCCAATCAGAGTATGACCTGGCAGAGGCGTTTTGACCCTACCGCATTAATGGACTTGGTATAATGCAGCGCGGCCAGGTTGCCGACCGTCATATGTTTTGACCCTACCGCATTAATGGACTTGGTATAATAACTTTTACATAATCCACTTCAAAATCCGCGTTTTGACCCTACCGCATTAATGGACTTGGTATAATAGGATATATTGTGATAGTATAGTAGCCAAGCACTAAGTCCATTAATGCGGTACTGGTCTTAACTGAACTCAAAATAGCTAAATCCTCTGCTTGCACGTTTTAGTTCATTTTGTATTTTACCAAAAAGTCATCTGTTTTGGAGCTTCGGCACCAGCGTCTATTGTGTGGTTTTTACGCTTTGGTTTCGTTAGTGTCATGCTCACTGACGTCAACCATTGTTTGTCTGTAATAAAAAAGGCATTAATAAGTCCTCTCTGAGGTGCAATTCCCCGAACATCCGATAAATATTGCCGGTATTTCTCTTGGCTGATGCAATTACGGGCATAGACAGATTCTTGCATCATGAAATATCCCAAGTCCATCAGCTCAGTGCGGAAACGGCTTGCTTGGCGGCGCTCCTCTTTCTCCACAACCGGCAGATCAAACATGACCAGTATCCAGCCCATTCTGAATTTACTCTTCATTACTATTAACAACTATTTCTAAACTGCAATAGTATTTTCCGGGTCTTCATCATCCGGCTCTCCCGCTTCGGCTTTTAGCCAATAATGCGCTTCCAGACGAGGGAGCCATAGAGCATCCAGGCTTTGACTTTGGAATCGCTTTGTCTCAAAACAGCTTGCCACACCCCTCACCATACAATCCACTGCATCCATTAACTTGTAGGAGTGCTTGTCTTCCGGGTGCTTAATTCGACACTCCCGAAGACTATTCATAAGAAAGCGAACCCAATCCTTGAATTGCTCTTCTTCGTCTTCCAAGTCTTGTTCTTGCATCCATTCATAAAACAGCAGATCCACAAAGCTTCGGAAAGGTTCCATCAGGTCATACACCAGAGGGTAGCTGCGATATCGAGCCTCATGATGGATTCCTAATGAGGGGAGTAATCCATGAATCAGGATGGCCCTGTGAGTCAACGTGGATACCACGGCATAGCCATAATTTAGAGATTTATTTTCAAAAGTTTCCGCCCCTCTTCGCTCCCGCTTTTGGCGCTTTCCCAAAGCGAGAAAATAACTGCCCCAGAATTGCCGAGAAACATTGGCTTCGTTTGCCAAGGGTTTCTCGATAAGCTTGTGGAGGTTATGGTCCAGGTTTAGATAGTCCAAAAGCGCGGCCTGGTTCCGCATCTTACGCAAGACAATGCTTTTCCACAGGAGGTGGTTGAAATCCTGCTCCTGGGCCAGTTGGTTCAAAAAGACTTCCCGGCGAATCACCCGCTCTAGTGGTACCGTCCAGCCAATAGGCTTGAAATGTCGATCACAATGCAACACAGTCGAATCCTGATCCAAGAGGCGGGCCAGACACTCATTGGTAAAGCTCACAGCGGGGTTGGCAATGACAATGCCTCGCACATCCGCCAGGGCAATGCGGTTTTCATTGCCATCAGGGTATTTACAGACCAGAAAGCCGCGTTCGCACGAAAGCCGACTGCCCGTGTTGAAAACTGTGATGATGTGAAAGGTCATTCATTGATAGGCGACAAAACAGTAACAGTCTTGTCATGGTACTCTGCCAATTCAACCCCGGCTTCCACTAAATATTTGATATTTGTGTAAAATTCCTCACCATTGTTATTCTCGATAAGAGCAATTCCATCTGCCCGGATTGTGCGAGATTTGTATAGGGCACCCGGTAGCTTATTTTTACCTGCTGTAAACTCAGAAGGGACAAATATTTGGCAACCCGGATAAAACAACATTCCATTTTTATACAATTCATATCCAGACTCTATCAAACCTTGTTTTATATTGTTTGTTTTTTCATGAACATAAACCTGCTGAACTTTCCAACCTTTACCAGAGTTGTAAATAATTTGCCCCTTGTTAGCCTTGGAGTGCTTGAATTGCTTTTTGGTGATGCCTTTCTTGCCTTCTTTAGAATCGAAATTACCGAAATCTCTAAACTCACCAAATATCATCCGACCAGCCGGATCAAGCTGTGGCGGATTCTCTGAACGGGATTCAAAAATCAGCACAGCGTTTACCCTGCCGCCACGCTTTGGATGTGTGTATGATTTCAAAAACTCAAGCCACTCTTTGTTGTCTTTAACCTCTTCCGAACGCTTCTCCAAATCTTCGCGAATATCCAAGTCGAAAATAGACTTGATTTTCTTTCGATCTTTCTCCAATAGTCCTGGCAAGGGTTTCCTAACGGTTAAGTAGTGAA
>CAZXUP010000184.1:2064-3335 GCA_964643815.1 uncultured Vampirovibrionales bacterium | reverse complement strand
GCTCTTTGGTGTTTCGTCGGCTTGGTGCTGGAAAGATTTCAAGCAACTTTCTTTCCAGTTCGGCTTTTGACTCCTCCAGACCAGGGGCATGCCAATGAATGCGACCCTCGTCGTCAACACGACTGATTTTTAAATCCTGACTGTAGCTAATGCAATAGGCATCCAAAGCATGGTGTTTGTGATTCTCCCGGTTCTTTTTCCAGACTGTCCGTTGCTGTCCGGTATCTCGCGCTTCCGAAAGCTTCATTCGTTCTTCATCACTCAACAGCAATTCATTTAACGCGTATATTTTACGAATCTTGGCAGTCATCTTGCCATCGTTGACAAAGACTTTCCGGTCATCGCCCCGAGTCTGCATGCCCCAGCCAAACTGCAGCCCAACAATCTGCTGAGCCAGACGGGCAATATAGGCCGTCTCGGCCAAACCGTTATAGCTTGCCACTAACTCACGGGCATCATCGCGAATGAGCAGTTCTTTCTTTTTCTTACCATAGCTGCTGTTCTTATCTGTAACCCGGGCCAAAAAATCTGGCCATGCACCTGTAGAAAACAGCCATTCATAAGGTGTTCGGTTTGCCTTTTCCTGATTCGCGTGACTGGTGCACAATACCTTGTTGTAAAGGGCATCCGTGGCAATATCCCCCGATACAGGTACGATATGGTCCACCTGGTAATGCTCCAGCATCCCGGCATGCAAACGTTCGCCCGTATAAGGGCAAACCCACTGTTGTTCTTCCGCCAGCTTGAAACGTTCGATGTTCCACTTATGGGCTTTTAAGCCTTGTTCTTCAAGTTGCTCCCGGATTCGGTCATTGCGTTTTTCATTTTCTTTAATTGTTTTCTCCCAATCGTTCGCAGTTTTTTGACCATCCAGTCCCTCCCCGCCTCGGGCGAATTCTAGGACCACTTTATCAGGCTTTCCATGAGTGTGTGCCATTTTTTTCAATTCATTCCAGAAGAAAGTCAGCCTGTGACGCACAATGGGATTATTGGACGAGCCAATCAACTTGAGGATTTCGCTTTCTTTTTCGCCTGGGTTCTGGAGATTCTTTTCCAGGTTGACATAGCGTTTATCACCGATATGAAAGTTGCGCCAGGTTTCACCTAAACGAGCAATCATCCCCTCCAGCTCTTCACGCGTGATACCATTGTTCTTGCCTTCCTGGACATAAGGCGTCGCGTCAAAAGCAGGCGGATCAATCCCTTCCAGCAAAATTCGGTTCATAATAGCCAGCGCCGGTCGGCAAAACCGCGCACGACCGGAGGCATTC
>CAZXUP010000184.1:0-2054 GCA_964643815.1 uncultured Vampirovibrionales bacterium | reverse complement strand
CCTTGGCCAGATTGATGTCCATAACCTTGGCGCCTGTGGTCTTTTCAATAAACTTTATCAGGTTACCCGCCGTAATCTCTTGCGTTTTCTTCTCGGAGAGATTCTTTTGGCATAACTCGTAAACTGCGTTTAATGCCTCACAAGAGAGATTTTGCCCAACTTCGCCATGTTCATCCGTAAACCGAATATCTTTCAGTTTCTTTAGCAGGTTGAACTGAATGCTTAATGGGTCATTGGCCTTGCAAACATTACGCTTCGGCAACATCTGGCATTTGTTCAAAATCCGGTTGTCAAATCGTGGAATCTTTTGGGACAAAACTCCTTGAGCATCCCATTCCGTGCCGCGATGGCTGAAGTAAGCCGGATCTTCATAAGAGGCATAGGGTATTTGGGCTGGGCCATGCAGAAATTCATCCGTATCAATGGCTTGCAGGGCTGGCAGTTGTTTTTTTGCGCTTTCCAGCAACTGCCTGATTTCTTTTTCCACCAAAAAACGCGGTGCCGTATTTCCCGGATCGTCACTGGAGTCATGCCCTGCCTTGCGTCTGACCTTCTGGGCCGTGTGATCAATTCGGAGCGTATACGTTTCTGGAGCCTCGGAAGACCACAGGCCCATTCGGCTCGCCTCCAGGAAACATGGATACTCGTACTGGAGATGGGGAGAAATCGCAAAGTGAAGTCGTGTCAGGTATTTTTCCGCATTCTCCTGGTTTTCTTTTTCTTCCTTCAGTTTTTGCTTTTCTTCGTCGCTAAGCGCTTCCGTATCAGTATCCAATGCCAGAGTGGCGCTAGTCTTTTTGTTTTTATTTTTCTTTGCATTTCCTGCCCAGGCGACAGTCTCATAACCGCGCAACTGGATGGCCGCCCACAGCGCCTTGAAAATCTGCCATTCCGCCAACGGCTTTTCTTGCAGCAGGGCAATTCTCAACAGGGCGGAATTATAAATTGTCTCATCACCCTTCCCCGGAAACTCCCGGTTGAAACGACTATCGCTACGAGCGAGAGGCTCCAGGCCAGCTTCCTGCCATTTCTCAAGGAGCCATTTTTCCCGCTTTTTGTGGGCTTCGCGTGTACGCAACGCTCGACGACGATTTCTGAAATCGCTTGTCATGGCAAATTCAGCGGGGATAATCAGAGACTGTAAATCAAGAATATGATTGCCTTTTCGGGCGCAAAGCCCTAAACTTGCCTTGCCGACATCAAATGAAAAGACGATTTCCTTAGTTGGCATCAATGTATCCTCGCAATATTTCCTATAATTCCCTAAGCTCTGTTCATGCTTTTATTTTTATATTGTGAAAACAGAGGACTAAATTTGTAAAGATGTTATTTTTCGGTTTTGTTAAGTTGGATGACTTTTTGGTAAAACATTCAAAATGAACTAAAACGTGCAAGCAGAGGATTTAGCTATTTTGAGTTCAGTTAAGACCAGTACCGCATTTATACAATTGATGCCTGTGGCAAGCTGAGATCACCCTTCAATGATATAAATTGGTAGGATCAAAACTAACCTAGTCGTGGTTAAAAAAACTTGATCGACACTTTTACATACAATTCCCAGAATAATAAAACCACCATTTTCAGAATAAACTTAAGTCAGAGTATATATAACAGGTGACATAGATATACCGACCTCTTCTTATTCTTATAACCTAGTCATTTTAAGGAAACTTTCTCTAAAAACTCCTTTTCATAGAATTTCACATAAAGCTCAGTTGTCAATAATTTCTTTCCTAACCCCAACGGCTCATGGAGCTCAATCATTTCATATTTCGCTGCTCAGAGCGATTAATAGTGATGGTGCTGTGCCCACAAGTTTACAATGAGGTTAAAGGAAAAAAGCCACTAAGGTTAAAAGTCAGCAAAGTTCAGCCGGGATTTCTGAGTGTTGGGCAAGCAACCAGACGCTTCGCTATTCCTGAACGGACACTTCGCTACTGGTCTCACGCACTTGGCTCAGAGGTTTAACATGCTGATCTGGTTGGTGGTACAATGGCCTCTGACCTGAGTCCGGTTTAGGGGTGTGTTTGAAAGTAGAGATTTCCAGTAACATG